>JAHIEM010000055.1 GCA_018901625.1 Nanobdellota archaeon | reverse complement strand
TGAATTAAAATGCAAGGGGCATCCTTTAGCTGAATTATCCAGAGAGATTTCAATAGGGGATGAAAAAGAAATTAAAATCAGCGAAGTGAAAGATGAGAAATATGATGTTAAGCAGCTATTAAGGCAGATATCAAGAAGCAAACTAGACACTTCAAAATTAAAAGATAATGACCACAGAATTTTAGGGCAGAAATTAGATTTATTCTCATTTAATGAAGTTGCTCCCGGGATGGTATTCTGGCATAATAATGGTTTGATTATTTATAATGAGCTAATCAATCTTTGGAGAGCGGAGCATAAAAAAGCAGGTTATGAGGAAATATCAACACCCCAGATTTTAGACAAGAGATTATGGCAAATCTCAGGGCACTGGGAAAAATATAAAGAAAACATCTTTTTAACAGGATATGAAAATAAAGAGTATGCAGTAAAGCCTATGAACTGCCCCGGTGGAATGTTAGTTTACAAAGCAAATCCAAAATCATACAAAGATTTGCCTTTAAGAATGGGAGAATTAGGAATTGTCCATAGGCAGGAGCTTAGTGGAGTTTTAGCAGGATTATTTCGTGTTATCAAGTTCACGCAGGATGATGCGCATATATTCTGCACAGATGAGCAATTAGAATCAGAGTTAATAGGAGTTATAGATTTAGTGGACTTTTTTTATAAGAAATTCAATTTTTCTTATAGGGTTGAGCTATCAACTAGGCCTGAAAAGAGAATTGGAAGCGATAAAGTTTGGGATAAAACTGAGAAGATTTTAGAAAACGTTCTGAAAAAAAAGAAAATCAATTTTAAAATCAACAAAGGAGATGGCGCATTCTACGGTCCAAAAATAGATTTTCATATTAAAGATTCGTTAAATAGGGAATGGCAGTGTGCAACTCTTCAGTTAGATATGTCTACGCCTGAAAGATTTGAATTAGAATATAATGACAAGGATAATAAGATGAAACAACCAGTCATGCTTCACAGAACTGTTTATGGGAGTATAGAAAGATTCATAGGAGTTTTATTAGAACATCTAAATGGCAGTCTTCCAACATGGCTTAGCCCAGTTCAATGCAGAGTAATATCATTCACAGACAGAAACCAGAAAACAGCTGAAAAAGTTGCAGAAAAATTAAAACAAGAAGGAATTAGAGTAGATGTTGATTTTGATTCAAGCACAGTCAATGAGAAAGTAAGAAATGCCACTCTTCAAAAGATACCATTTATTTTGACTATAGGTGATAAAGAGGAAAAAAATGACACTTTGGCAGTTAGAACGAGAGACGGAAAAGTTAAGTATGGCGTCAAGATAATAGATTTTATTGAAGAAATATCAGAATTAATCAAAAAACGATCCTGATTCTTGTAGAAATTTTTTACCATTTTCTGTCAAGTCATAAGTATGAAATCCTCCCAGATTGGTAATCACTTTTTCTTTAGCATAAATAAGTTTATGTCTTTTAAACCAGTAAAGATTATTAAGAACCTTAACCGAACTAATTTTTAAATAATTTTGAATATCCCTTTTTCGATTAATTCCTTCGCTAATTGCAGACAGAATTGCCTTATGATACTTTCCGTCGTAGTCCCTATCAAATTCTTTACAGGCCTCCTCAAGCTTTAATTTTCTTTTGGAATGAAGCGGCTTAACTATTTCTCTAAATCGCCGCAGGTTTTCGATATGTGTTATAAACAGCCGATGCAACGGTTTTTCACGATTCTTATATTCCTTATAAATTCTAGATTTTATTCTACATTTTTCGAGTATTCTATGCAATTGTTCGATCCACTTTAAGCTATTTGAAGTTATAGAAATCCTTCTGGTTGCAGTAAGACTCACACATCCTTCTGCATCAAATGCTCCCCTAAGTGCGGCAATAGAAAACTCATGATTGCTAATAATCCAATCAGGTATAGAAATTTCATCTTTTTTACCGACTGAAATTTCAAGTAGTTTGCACATTATTGGAGCCAATATTCCGGGCCTTATCGTTAAACTAGTTCCATCAGGTTTTTCGTTAATATTAAAGCAACTGCTTTCTAATCCACATTTTTTGAAAAAGTCGTAGACATAATTAATCAGTGTCAAATCTTGATTCGTGAAGTCTATATACCAGAATTTTCGATGAACATGACCATCCCCATTAATTAATTGTGACACATAAATCCAGTTCTCATCAATCTCAATATAGGGCCCAATTTTGAGATAGTTTCCACCCCTTTCCATCTTGAAACTCAGTTTTCCTTGAAATTCCACCAATTCTCTTTTGTTTAATTTAACCAGGTTCTCAAATAATTTTAAAGGCAACGCCCGAGAGCCATTCCTGTATCTGCTTGCATTCTTAAGATTAATACAGAGGGTTTTGCTGAATTCAGTCAAATTCTCTTCGGGGAATAACTTAGGGGAGTTCTTGTCTAACCTAACTTTAGTTTTGTCTGGGAGACATTGCATAATACAGACTTCCATTTAACTTTATAGTAATTGGAGAATATAAACTTTTCTAATCACTTTAGAATTACTAAAGTCAAGAAACGCGGAGAAAAAGAAAAACCTAAGTTTGGAGTTAAATTAGAAGAATTTATAAAAGATATAAAGAGAGAAATAGAAGAAAGAAGATAAAAAGACAAAAATTACAACACACGCCATCTAAAAAAGCTCATAAATGAGCTTTATAGGGCTTATAGCCCTAAAGTTCGCCTATGAACAGTTAGTTTCAATTCCTCACTTCGTTCGGAACTCTTCAGAAAATTAATTTAATATATTCCACCCCCGCCCGACGGAAAAAGCACGAAAATATAGCTGAAATTTCATTTCAGAATACTATTAAGATGGGGGCAAATTACTAAAATTTCAAACAAAATCGAAGCCATAAAAAAGTTTATAAACGCTGTGAACTAACCTATATAATGAAAAATGTATATTGGAGTATAGTACTTTTATTTGCAGTTTTACTTTCTGCAAATTTTGTTAGTGCATGTGTCTCGCCAGACTCGAAGTTCACTCTAACAATTCAAGATTTACAACCCTCTTCTGGATTAACTATTGAAAAAATTATAGGTTTATGCACAAAAGAAATTTGTGTTATAGACGAAGCCCAGACTACTATCACAATCAAATCTCACTATGATAATTCTGTTGCTCTTATATTCTCTCAAGGCAACAAACAGGATACTATTGCCTTAATTACTAAAATTCCATATAAGTTAAATGAAAGTTGTTCTCAACCAGAAAACTGTCCACTCATAGACAAAATAAATCCTGAAACGTACAATTGGGAAGATTCTGTATCTACAGATTTAACTTATCTAAATGGTTTAGACATTTTTGAGATTACTCCTGAGCAAATTGGAATAATTTCGGGTCTTGCAAAAAATGATAACAATGTAGTTTACTGTGAAGGCAAATGGCAAAAGGTTGATTCGAGTGCCGGATGTGCATACTTCCAAAAAGATGTAAATGATTCATCCCCCACATTCGGAGAGACTATTCAGATACCTAATGGAAAGATAGTGTATGCGGACTGTGTTAGTCCAGCTTTCTTGCCTATTCTTCCACTGAAAGAGTTTTCACTTTCTCAGACATCTTCAAACTTAATTTACTGGATAATTGGAATTGCAGTAGTCCTAATAATTGTTTTATTCTTAGTATTCAGAAAGAAAAAATAACTGCCCCCATCTCAACTTCTTTTTAGAAAAAAGAAGCAAAAACACGCGCGCCGTCCCCCGCCCTTAAAATTGGAGATTTAAATTTCTTAATTCGCCCAGAATCGCCAAGAACAACTTTTAAAAACTATACTTATCTCATAGTTTCATGAAATTTGAGCATTATATAAAAAGAGTTGAAGAATCTCCTGAATTCAAAAAATTCAGAGAAGATCATAAAAAGGCCTACCTATCAGCAGGTTTTTTCGTGTTAGATTTTGACCAGGGCAAACATATACACCAAATTGACTTTTTCATACCAGGGAACAAGAAAATTGCCACATTCAAGCTTGAAAAAGGAGTCTCTATGCAGGTCTCAGACACATTCAAGCTGAAAACAAAGCCAGAAGAAATGATTGGCAAATCAAATCTTGATATAGATGCTCTGAAAGGAATAGTTCATGATGAGATGATGAACAGAACAGTAACTCAGGAAGTTAAGAAGATAATCGCAGTATTACAACAACAAAACGGCAAGAAAATCTGGAGATTAAACTGCATAACAAATGATTTAGGAATAATAAAAGTAGATGTTGATGATGAAGGAAATGTTCTTGATTTTGAAAAAGCAAATTTGTTTGACATGATGAAAAAAGTGAAATAGCTTTTTCAAATATCCCCCATAAGCTTCTTATTGAATTAAGAACGCCCATTAAATGTGTTTATAATGTCGGAAAGAAATTATCTCCCCGTAAGATTAATTAATTATTCAGATTCATCAGGCAGTTTTTTCTATTCTCCAGCAAATTAAATCATTGTCAAGAATAGTGGACTAAAGTCCACGATGTGAAACATAATGCGGTTCTTGAACATATTAGGAATGCACATTCCTGATGACTATCAAAGTTCATTGAAGTCTAAACAGAATATTATCTTGAATAATCCCCAGAATTCACAAGATTTAAAATAACCTTTGCATCATAAAATTATGAATAAAAAACAGGCGGTTCTCTTAATACTGGTTTGCGTAGGCATATTCTTAATTGTATACTCGCCTCATTTTAGCTGCAGATTCCCCCTCCATATTGATGAATGGCACCATATCAGGCAGGCAATAAGGCTCGGAAATGGAAACTATGAGACAATCACGCATTATTCAATTATGGGGAGGCAGGGCATAAGCCCGTCTTTATTTGAAATAGGTTTTGATATTCCCCTATTCCTGCTTTCTAAACTCTTTAATCTTGTTCTTATCTGGCAGTTTCTCCCGGCTATTTGGGCAGTTATATCTGCCTTAGTTATTTTCTTCATTATTAAGAAAAAAACTGATAATTGCTGGATCGCTCTCTTTTCTATTATCTTTTTTGCGTCTTTAAAATCAAATGTAAATATTCTTGGCATGTGGTTTTTTGTCCCATTAGTCTTTTCCATTCCTCTGATTTTCCTTTATATTTATCTTTTCTCAGAAGGATTGCAAAACCAAAATAAGAAATTTATTCTAATCAGCGTAGTGATAATAGCGCTTTTGCTTTTCATTCATCCTATTTCCTTTTTATTTTCTCTTCCTTTCTTGCTAATTTATCTCTTGTTCCACGCAGAATATATCAGGAAAGAGTGGAAATTCTTCTTGCTCTTGCTTTCAGTTCCAATCCTGGGAATAATATTTTACAGCTTTGTTTTCAAGCTGTCTCTTATAAACTCAGTTTTCAGCTTTTTTGAATTTATGCAATTCAGGAAAAATGCATGGGGCATTTTAGAAGCAGGAAACAGCTTTTTTGAAGTTTACAGCCTGCTTGGATGCATCCTTGCAGTTATCGGCGGGTTTGTTATTTTCTATCTCGGAAAATCAAGAAAATATCTTGTTTTCTTGCTATGGCCAGTAACTCTTCTTATTTCTATGTTAATTTTCAAGCTTTTTGAAGTTTCTTACTTAGTTCCGTTTCAGAAAAATCTGTATTACTTTGCCTTGTCTCTTCCGTTCCTGTCTTCAATCGGGCTTTATTATTCTATCAAACTTATTGCTAGAAAGATAGAAAGGCAAAATTTAAGAAAATTGCTCTCTTTTCTAATTGTAACCGCAGTTTTATTAGCAGTTTTTTATAACTACTCTGACACCCCTAAAAATTATCAGCTGTATCAGATTATTAATGAAACAGATTATTCTGCGCTGTTATTTTTAAAAAATCTTGAAAGCGGAAGAGTTCTTGCTGAGCCTTTGCTGTCTTCTGCTATACTGCCTGTTTCTGGGAAAGAAGCAGTTGCATTAACTTATTATTCCCCTGATTTTATGGAAGTTTACGACTTCTTTAAAAAAAACTGCAGTTTCAAAAATCAGTTTTTAGCTGAAAAAAATGTTTCTTATGTTTTTTACAAGAAGAAAATAAACTGCGACTGGAAAGAGGTTTATTCAGATAAGGTTTTTATTTACGATGTTAGAAATCTTGAAAGAGAATGAACCTCTAACCCCCCTTCTCAATTTGCTAAACGTGTTTATAACTTGAGACAAAAATTAATCCTTGTGAGGATAATTATTGGGCATATTCAGCAGGCAGTTTATGGAAGAGTTACACTAAGTTAATTTTAATCCCCGTAAATTTCCCATAAATCCCCCCACACAATCCTATTTATCGGTAAAAATTACAAATTTTGTAACTAATGATACATAATATACCCGAAGCATGTTAAAAATAATACTATCTTGTATACAAAGTTACATAAAGTTTGACTTATCATACAAAATAGGAAGATTTATAAATCAGCGAATAGTAGATATATAATGGTCACAAAATATGATGTTTTTGAAATTGTTTACAAAAATCGGGGGCTCATAAGACCCATAGATGTTGTTAAAAAACTTGGTAAAGATGAAAGAGAGTATCACGCGATTCACAAATATCTCCGGGGGCTTGCAAAAGAGAACCTTCTAATAAAACGAAAAGGGGGATTCCAGGCAGAAGTTTCTAAAAAAACAGAACTGCTTTATAATCTAATTCTTTATTGTATTAAAAATGGCATAAATTACAACTATGTCCTGGATGAGAATCTTGCAAAATTTATTAGTTACTCTCTTCAAAGAGGAGAGATTAATTCTAAGAATATGAAAATTAATTCGAGAACTCTGAAGAAAAATACTGACATACTCAATAAATATGGTCTGGTTCTTGTTATTTCTGAAAAACCTCTAAGAGCTATTGTATTCCACAATGCCTTGCTAAACAATCTCCTAGTCTATTTTGGATACAAACATAAGGTTATTGCAGAATTATCAAAGAATTATCTGGTTGAAATAAAAAAGGAGCTTAATATTTATAAGAGATTAAGGAAAAAAGATGAAGCAAAATATCAAAAAATAGCGGGCGATTTTGAAATACCCTTTGTCTATCATAGTCTTTCATTAGAAGGAAATCCTATAACTCTTCCAGACACAATAAAAATTTTAAAAGACAAGATTATTCCTGCAAATCTCGGGGCTTCTGATGTCGATGAAGTGCAGAACTATCAAGAAGCTATGAGCCAGATGATTAAAGACGCAAATGAAAGAAAATCATTAAGTTTGCAACTAATTTTGGACTATCACAAAACAGCAATGAAGCACCATTCTGATTTTGCTGGAAATATAAGAACTATTAATGTTTACATAAAAGGCAATCCTAATTTTAAGATTACTCCTCCAGAAAAGATAAGAGAAGAACTTGAAAAGTTATTTGAGAAGTATAATAAATTTATCAAACGAAAAAATCCTGCTTTAGAAGAAATCTTAAAATTCGCAGTTTATTTTCATAATGAGTTTCAGCATATTCACCCATTTGAAAATGGCAACAGCAGAACAACGAGATTAATTACTTTTCATTTATTGCAATCTCTCGATGTTCCAGTATTAGATATTCCTTTCGGTTTGCTGGATGAATATTTAGATTATACCAAAGGCTCAAAAATAAGAAATGATGCAAAGCTTTATCAAAATTTACAGAAAATAGTCTTGTTTAATCTTAAGAAAATAAATGAAAAGTTGAAAAGATAATCACCCGCCCCCAAATTCAACCAGCTTAAACACACTCCACTTATCAAGCTTCTTTCTTCCCTGAGTAAGATATTTAAGCGCCCGCATCCTTAGACATTTATGAAAAGAGATGAAGAGCACGTCAAGATGAGAAATGAAGTAGATTCTTTGATTAGTCAAGGAGTGTCAATAGAAGAAATTGCCCAAATTGTAAAAATACCTATAGGAACAAGATACGAGAAAGGAAGCGCAAAGTGGTACAGATATTGCATCAAGGCAAAAGACATCCAAAAGAAAGCAATAGAAAAACATCCTGGGTTGTACAGCAAAGCCGGAAAGATAGCACAGCAAAAACATCCTTGGATTGGCAAGGAGTTAGGGAAGAAGTATGGCAAAATTGCCGGCAAACTAAGATTAGAACAGATAAGAAAATCCGGGAAAATGCACGAATATTTCTCAGATACAGCAAAAAGATTGCAGAAAATAAATCCAAATCATTCCAGGTTAAATATGAAAAAAGCCCACGAGACAATGAAAAAACAAGGGACATTTAACGAACACCAGAGATTAGCTGCCTTAAAATGCAAAGAAAAAAATCCAAATCAGCTAAAAAGCATGTCAAAGAAGGCTCACGAACTTTACCCGCTTGCATTACTTGCTCTAGAGAGCCACAGAAAGAATTATCCTTATAAATTCATGGATTGTTTATTCGACTCTGAACAAGAGAGAGCCTTATGTCAAAAGTTAGTCGAAAAAGGCTTAATTGAAACGCCTATAGAAAAGGAGAACATTCATTTTAGAATTGGAAGAAGACATATAGACTTCTTTATTCAAAATAAAGTTTTTGTAGAATTTCACCCACCAATTAAGCTTGGAAATAAAAGAGAAACGAGAGAGGGATATTATCAAGAAAGAAGAAAGCTATTAGATGAAAATGGATTCAAGAGTTATCCATTAGTACTGATTTCCCATATTAATGAGGCAAATCAAAAATTAGACGAAATTAAAGTTATTCTTCAGACTCTTTGAACTTAACAAGCGAGAAAACACTAATTCCCATATTCTGGAGCTTTTTTCTCCCACATAACTCTTCTAGTTCAACAATAACCCCGCATTCTACAATGTCTCCTCCAACTTTCTTGACTAGGTTGCAAGCGCCAATCAGGGTTCCGGAAGTCGCAATTAAATCATCCACAAGCAGCACTTTCTGCCCGGGAGAAATAGCATCCTTATGAATCTCAACCGCATCTTTTCCGTATTCTAAATCATACTCCTCTCTCTCCTTCTCACCAGGCAGCTTCCCCGGCTTCCTTATAAGAACAAGCCCTTTTCCGAGCTTAGAAGCAAGAGCACTAGCAATAACAAAACCCCGAGACTCAATCCCAGCAATCAAATCAATTTCTTTATTTTTGTACCTCTCTTCAAGCAGGTTAATAGTCTTAGTAAATCCATCAGCATCTTTCAGCAAAGTTGTAATATCCCTGAACATTATGCCTGGTTTAGGAAAATTTGGAACAGTTCTAATTTTGCTCTTAATAAACTCCTTATGCTCCCTATTCATCTCATCCTCTCCAATCTTTATAATAACCTCAGTAAACAGCTTCTTAACTTTCTCAGAATTTTCCTCCATTCTCTCACGAACTATGTCAAAAGTTACATTAGCTGTATTCTCGCGCCAGCAGTCATAATCAGTAGCCATTGCAACAGTTGCATATTCTATGCCTGCCTCTCTGGCCAGAGCAGCCTCGGGCATTGTTGTCATCCCAATAATTTCTGCAAATGTCTTAAAGAAGAAGGATTCAGCTCTTGTAGAAAATCTCGGCCCCTCAATAACAACAAGAGTCGAGTCAGGATGATGTTTTAATCCTAAGTCTTGTGAAGTCTCAATTAAAATCTTTCTGATTTTTTCAGAAAAGGGCTCTGCAAAAGGCAGATGAATAACCTCTCCAGAATCATGAAAACTTGATTTTCTTTGTTTAGTAAAATCTACTATCTGGTCAGGAAAAACTAAATCTCCAGGAATAATCTCCTCTTTCAAGCTTCCAACAGCACTAGAAGCGAGGATAATAGCGCACCCTACTTTCTTCAGTGCAGCAATATTTGCCCTAAAGTTTATCTGGCTAGGCACAATTTCATGTTTCTTCCCATGCCTTGCCAAAATAAAAACTTCTGCATTCCCTATTTTCCCGCAGATAATTTTGCTAGAAGGCATCCCATAATTAGTTTCAACCTGTCTCTCCTCAAAGTTCTCAAGAATCTTTGGATCATCTAAACCGCTTCCCCCTATTACTCCTATCTTTATCATCTTATTCAGGAAAAATAACCTCCCCCGCACTATTAATAACATAAGAACCTTTAGTCGCGTGATTAATTGCAGCAGTTCTAGAATAATAATTCTCAATTAAAAAATTGCCGTCTGCCTGCTTGATTACTAGCCTAAAACAACCAGCAGGCACTTTTCTAACAGATTCTTCTAAAACACTCTCCATCTTGTTTCTAAAAGAAAGAAGTTTAAATACATTATTTCACTGCAGAACACATGTTAATGCCAGATAAGAGTGAGTTAAGAAAGCCCAGCAAAACTCTAGCAGGAGTTACCCCAATAGCTGTTATGTCTCATCCCAGGAAATGCAAGCACGGAACTTGCCTATACTGCCCGAGCCTGCAAGTTCCCCAGTCTTACACTCCTCTCTCCCCGCCAGTAATAAGAGCAAAAATGCTTGACTACAATGCTCAAAAGCAAGTTCAGGCAAGATTAAAAGCATTTCAAGTTATGAATCATCCCACTGACAAGATTGAATTAATAATAATGGGGGGCACATTTCTAAGCTTTCCAGAAAAATACAAATCAAATTTCATAAAAGAGTGTTATGATGCTCTAAATGAAAAACCAAGCAAAACTCTGGAAGAAGCAAAGAAACTTAATGAAAAAGCAAAGCATCGCTGTGTTGCCTTATGCATTGAAACTCGCCCAGATTATTGCTCAAACAAGCAAATAAAACAAATGCTGGATTTTGGATGCACCCGAGTTGAACTTGGAGTTCAGGCAATAGATGACAAAATTTACAAGCTAGTTAATCGGGGGCACACAGTCAAAGATGTAATTGATGCAACAAGAAGACTAAAAGATGCAGGGTTCAAGGTAGGCTATCATCTAATGCCTGGTATTCCCGGAACTAATGAAAAAAAAGATATAGAAATGTTCAAAACTTTATTCAATGATTCTAGATTCAAGCCAGACCAGCTGAAAATCTACCCCTGCCAGGTGATTAAGGGAAGTAAATTAGAAAGTTTATACGAGAAAGGAGAATATAACCCATACACAAAAGAAAAGATTCAAGAAATTCTCATAAAGATGTATCAACTAGTTCCAGAATACTGCAGGATAATGAGAATAATGCGGGAGATTCCCCCAGAATACCTGACAGCAGGAACAACCAGAATTGACTTGCGGAAAGATATTGAGCAGGAAATCAAAAAGAACAGGATAAAGATTAATGAAATAAGATTCAGGGAAATAGGATTCATACTAAGAGACAAAAAAAAGAGCGAGAAAATCTCAAGAAAACTAAGATTAAAGATAACCCAGTATAATACAAGTGAAGGAACAGAATATTTTTTGCAGTTTGTAAATAACCAGAATATCTTATTCGGATTATTAAGACTGAGGATAAACAAGGATAAATCTGCATTTGTACGCGAATTGCATGTTTATGGCTCAAGTTTAGAAGTGGGTAATAAAGCATCAGAAAAGGACACACAGCACAAAGGCTTAGGAAAACAATTAATGAAGAAGG
>JAHIEM010000054.1 GCA_018901625.1 Nanobdellota archaeon | reverse complement strand
GATTCACTGATTTCAGACTTTTTAGGATTAAGTTCGCAAATCTCCCCCAATTCAACTTCCCGCCAGCCAGCAGGAAGTTTATTTTGCTGTGGCGCTTGTTGTTTCATCTTCAAGTAAGCTTATAGCTTTCTCCTTTAATTCTTCTGCTTTTTTAAAGCAATGTTCAGCCCTTTTTGGCTCATGAATCTTTCTCAGACTTTGTCCTTTAAGCCACCATGCTTCTCCTTTTTCAGAATTATTTTTAAGAACTCCGTCTATGCTAGCAATCGCTTCTTTCCAGTGATTTAGTCCCATTTGAGCCTTTGCTTTATTCAAAAGAGTTTCTTCCTGAAACTGCAATCTTAGAGACTTATCAAAATATTTTATGGCTTCATTAAATTTACCTTTAATTAAAAATATTAGGCCTCTCTTGTTTAAGACATGTGCATTCTTTGGAAAGAGTGAATAGGCTTCATTTATTATCGCTTCACTCTCTTCAGGCTTTTTTGAATTGATAAGAATTACTGCCTTATTTGACCAGCCCAGGGGAAATTTTTTGTTTTTGTTAATGACTTCATTAAATACAGCCAAAGCTAATTTTAGATATTTATCTGAAAATTGAAATTTGGAGTTTTTTTCATAAATTACGCCCTTATTGTTAATTACTTCTATATTTTCTGGTTGGGTTGCAAGAATCTTTTCATTAAGCTCAAATGCTTTTCTTAAGTCAATAAAATCGATATAAATACTTACTAAAGAAAGTTGGAGATTCACAGACTTCTCGAGCAAATCTTTTCTTTCTTCTAAAAATGTCAGAGCGTCCCTTTTTCTGTTCAATCCTCTTAATATCTCGACTTTTGTCTGTCTAGCTATAACAAATTCTGAATCCTCGGCTATTGCTTTTTCTATCAAGCTAAGTGCCTCATTAAATTCGCCCAGGTTACTAAGATTGTGAGCTTTGTTATTCAAAGCAAATTTGTTTTGAGGTTCTAATTTTAAGATTTCATTGTAGCATTTTGTAGAATCTCCGGTTTCACCTTCTCTTTCTAAGATGAATCCTTTGTTAAGGAGAGCTTCAGTGTTCTTCGGGGTAATGTCCAAAGACTGATTCAAAAACATTATGGCATCTTCTACTCTTTCAGCAGAATAGAAGAACATTGCCATTTTTTGATAAATTAACGCTTTAAGATTTATGTCTATACCTCTTAGGTTTATTAGTTTTTCTTTTAGAAAATCGGCTATTTCATAGACGTTTTTTAGGGGCTTATCTACTTTGATTTCAAGTTCTATCCCAAATCGTTCTCCCAAACTGTTTGATTTGGCGATTAGCTCATTTGAGTCTTTTGTTTCAGTTAGTAATGGAACTTCTTCATCCGGGAAATATGCCTTACAGATATTTGGTAGTTCAAAAAGTAGGTCCAAAAACTTTGAACCGCTCCAGTCTAATATCTGACATTTGTTTTTATTATTCCAATTATTCAAATCATCTTTACAAGCAGGAGTTGTATCTACATTAGAAAGGATTACAAATTTTATTGTTCCCTGATCTTGAGCTTTTTGAACCTCGGTAGATATGTCTGAAAAATTAACTCCTTTTTTTTGATTTTTACATTGAAACCAAAATCTTTCTGTTAGTTCATCTTTGCCTATTTTTGTCAAAAATTCTGCCTCTATATCTCTTCCACCATCCCCTCCTCTCCCTCTTTGTTTAACATTTCTAAACCCATTTCTACAAACAATATCGTAAGACAAATCTTGAAACTCTTCTGGAGTCAATTTCTCGTTAATTAGCCCTTTCCACTCACTTCTCGTTTTTATTACTTTTTCGCTCATCTTCTGCCCCCTGTAGCTGCCTGCCAAATCGCCAGAATAATTATGATAACCAATAAAATTCCCAGAAGCAAGCCCCATCCACCCATAGCGCTTGAAAATGAACTGATTATGCTTGAAAAAACCCCATAAGCTAATAAGATCAAAATTATCACGGCTGCAAGAATCGTTGCAAGAACTGCTCCGATTTTCATTCTTCTCCACCCCCAACCAACTCTCCAGGAACATCAACAGAGCCGGGCTTGCTTTGATGTATCCACTCGTTTCTTTCTTTAATTGCTTCCTGAATTTCCTGCTGGAAATTCTTCAAAAACTCTGCTGAAAGATCATTAAGAACTTCCACTTCTTTTCCATTGTCCAACTGAACAAACCAATCAAAAGAATTATGCACTTTGTCATATTTTATTTTGTTAATCCCAGATAAAACAGGTCTGGCTGGTTTTTTCAAATCAAGCATAATTAACTGCCTTAATCTCTTTGAGGTGTTTGTTCCTAATTTTTCACAAAATAACTTATACAAAGAAGCATCTACCTTGGGTAATCTTGCAGATAAAGAAGTATATCCTTTAGCCTCTTTCATCCCATCTTGTTCTTTAGTGTCTTCTGACATAAAATCATTAGTAAAACTAGCTTTATAAAGATTATTGTGATTAAGTCTATATTAATAGACCAGTTACATCCTAGTTACATCGTTTTAGGGCATTTTAGTCCTTTAATGGCGATTTGGGAGGTTATTCTATCTTTAGGTTATATTCCAATTACATTTATGCCCAAAAAGGAACATCTCTCTTTGATTCGTCCTGTTTTATACTCCCAATTTATCACCTCATAGGAGCATTTATAAAGTTATAACATTATAATATCATAACGAGTAAGTCCTGCCGAACAAATGACGGTTCAGTATTGAACTCAGGATAATTAAGCAGGGTTCGTTACTTATTTTTAAATAAATCATCTTTTTCTATGATAATCTTATCTTTAATTACTTTTACATATCTATCTGAACCCTCGCTTAACTTCGAGGTGTTATACTTGTATCCAAATGCGCCGCAAATAAAATCTATGACTTGCAATGAATTATTCTGACCAGAGCATTCATGAGAAATATCTACTTTAGGCAATTTCTGAAAGATTGATAAAAATTCAGTTTTAATATAATTCTGAAAATTTTCTCTTTGGGATGAAGACATACACCTGTCTAAGCAAATTTCTAAATGTAAATTATTTTTTAGTCTCTTTAAAGGAGACTCAAGAATTATTTTTATTAAATAGTTATAAAGTGTCGGCAAATTATTCTTTAATTCTTCATAAGCAAGCTCTTTCTTTATTATTAACGTATAAATCTCTATATTCAGTTTAGAAGCTCTTTTTAAAAAGTCTAATCTAATTTCATCGTTTGAATTTGAAAATTTTAATTCTGAAAGACCTTTATGCTTTTTAGAGAAAATTCTTTGTCTAACTCTTTTTGGGATTCTATTAAAATCTAAATTGGTTTTTTCATCATCAATCTTAACACAAGTTATAATGAAATATTCGCTTCCTTTTTTGCTAAATCCTAAGTCCCCGCTTTCATCAATATACAAGTAACTCATTTTATCCTGATCTTCTCAACTTCCTTGACTATCTTGTTTAGCTGTTCATGACTAAATTTATCCAGGGGATTTTCATCTGCCAAAGGATAACTTGTGAGATCTTTGGGGGTTAGATGCTTGTTAAAAGCAAAAAACTTCTCTAATAACCTAAGGAATCTAATCTGTTCAGTGTTATATTCTTTATTATTCTCTACTATCAGCTTCTCAAAATCATCTTTTATCATCTGCTGAGGGTCAGGCAAATCCCTAAGATTAAGAATATTCCTTAAAAACAAGACAAAATCTGTTTTCCTTCCATTCTGGATATTTTCAATAGTTAATGCAGGATTTAATTCTCTTAGTTGCTTCTCAATTTCAAAAAGCTCTTTCCAAGTCACCCCCTCTTCTGCCATCTTCTTCATCAGCTTAGAATTCTTAACATACTCTAAATCCGGATCTTCTTTTACCTGCATCTTAAAACCTTCAACTTCGCGAGTATAATCTGTTGCATCAACTCTAATAATCTTTTTTCTTTCAGGCTCATAGAATTTCATTAAGGGGGCAATTTCTCTAATTAAGAAATCAATATCTGCAAAAGTTAATTCTTTCCAGAATTTTGTCTGCATAGTTATCATAATTTTGTCTTGCTTTTCTCTAACAACTTGCAGGTTAGAACTCCAAACATTCTCAATTCTCTCAACAAGGAAATCCTGCTCTTCCATGATATTCTCACTATCATTTTCTTTAACATACGCAAACAAGTCAACACAATGAGAAATAAATGTCTGAACCCTTCCATCTCCAAAATCAGTAAATCTAATTAATGGGGCAATTTCTTTTTTTAATTGCTCAATGTGTTTCTTTAAATCAAAC
Organism: Nanobdellota archaeon; assembly: GCA_018901625.1. GTDB lineage: Archaea > Nanobdellota > Nanobdellia > Pacearchaeales > GW2011-AR1 > JAHIEM01. The sequence goes on along the minus strand of JAHIEM010000054.1, from coordinate 116 downwards.
TTCTTAGAAATCACTTTCTTAACCATCTCTAAATGTTCTCTAACAATAAATGACTTTTGATCAATTCTGCCAACCTCTTCTGTAATTCTAGTTTCAATAATCTTTTTTTCATCATT
>JAHIEM010000053.1 GCA_018901625.1 Nanobdellota archaeon | reverse complement strand
TTCTATATCTCTCAAGTATATAAACCCTTGCTTTTTGAACTTTTAAAGATGAACTATCTAATTAGCTCTTGTGTAACATGGACTGAAATGTCCGGGTCTTTTGTAAAACCAAAAGTTCTGTGTATGTCATCTCTTGCTCTTGCAAGTTGAGTTCTATCTTCTCCAACAAGAACAGCAGCCATACATTCTAATGTTTTTGGGTCTATTCCATGGTCTTCTAACCAGTTAGGGAAGTAATGAATTCTATGTGACTCAAATTCTCCTTTTCTTATCTGAAGCTGGCATCCATACTGGCTGGCTATGGCTTTTGCATTGGGTCTTGTTCCACTCATTTTATAAATATTATCACGAACAAAATCCATAGAAACTAGGTCATAGACTACTAATTCTTGCAACCTTTTTGTTTGTTCTAAAACTGCTTGTGTCATTTTTATCTTTTAACCAAAATCACAAACCCTTGAAGAGGCTCTTCAGCAAATAAAGTAGATATGCCTCGAGCCTCTCCTGGGCAAAAAGAGGTGATAATAAATCTATATTTTTGAACTATTTAAACCTTTCGGTTTTGTTGTAATTAAGTAGTGACATTACTTCTCTAGCCTGTTTACTTTATCTTCAGAATTGCGGAGGTAAGTTTATAAGTATTTCTATTCTTTTAGGGAAATAAGAGGAAGAGTACATAACATGGAAGAAGAGGCTATTGATTCTGGAAAGATAGGAAATGAGCACCTGTATGATTTGCTTACTAGCAAGGAAGTGTCATGGCAGGCGATTATCTATGATTTAATGAATAGCGGGCAGTTAGACCCCTGGAATATTGACCTTGCTGTTCTTGCTCAGAGATATCTTGAGAAGATACGCGAGTTAGAAGAGGCTAATTTCTTTGTTTCCAGCAAGGTTTTACTGGCTGCGTCTCTCCTTCTTAGAATAAAATCAGAGATTCTCTTGAACGAATATATCAAGAGTATAGATGACATCTTGTTTGGAAAGAAGGAAGAGAAGAAGGTTTATGAGAGGATAGAGATTGATGAGAATGACTTGCCTGTGCTATATCCTAAGACCCCTATGCCAAGAATGAGAAAGGTTAGCTTGCAAGAATTGATGAGTGCTCTGGGCAATGCAATTAATACTGAAAACAGGAGAATAAGAAAAGAGATAATTGCAAGAACTGCTGAGAGGGAAGCTGAGATTGTTCTTCCAAAGGCCAGCAAGGTTAAATTGAGAGATAGAATCAGGAGAATTTATTCGAGGTTTTTAGTTATGTTTAAGAATAAGAATGAAAGGGTGTCTTATAGTGATATTATTGGGCTGGACAGAGATGAGAGAATCGCTGCTTTTTTGCCTGTCCTGCATCTTGACCACCAACAGAAGATATGGCTTGAGCAGGAGAATCATCTTGATGAGATATGGCTATGGCTTTACTCTCATTATAAGAAAGAAAAAGGTGGAGTGCAGGCTAGGGAATTGATTGAAGAGAAGCGTGAAGAACTTGTGGAAGAGGCTGGTTTTGAGAACCCTCTTGCAGGAATTTTTGAATCTAATCTGGAATAAAAATTTATTAACTTTAAGCGTGTGAATGAATTATAATAAAAATTATCTGCTTATGAAGATAATTAAATTATCGGCAAATAATTACATTGGGGTTGCTTGGGGGGCTGTCAGATTGGATTAAATTAAGAGATAAGATTATATGGACTTAAGTAGGCTATAGCACAATTATTCTTATAAAGCTGATTTTATTTGCTTGAGCATGGCTGAAAAAGAAAGGAGATTACTGCTTCGTGGTATTGGACCTCAAGGAGAGACATGCGCTTTAAGCTCTTTAAGTTCTGGGGAAAAGCCAGGGATTATTCAATATCCTAATGAAAATTATGTAATTCCTGTGTATCCTGCTAATTTTTTATCTAATCCGGATTATGATCTTTTGAGCGAGGGGATTCGCAGGCATAGAAGTGTTTCTGGAAGAATGAAAGAGATTCAAAAATATCTTGAGCAATTGCCTTCTAATACATCTAAAGTTGTTTTTATTGCACTTATTGCTTCTCAAAATTCAGAGGGATTATTAGTTCCTAATCTTTTCAGGATTAAAGGAGTAACTATAAAATCTTCTGGATTAGAAGAGAAAACTAATGGTTAGATAATTTTTTCAATTAATTCTTTTTCGCCTAACATTTCTTCTTTTCCTGTTGTCATGTCTCTTAATTTGTATTTTCTCTTTTTTATTTCTTCGCTTCCTATGAAAATAACTTTATTTATGCTCTTTGAATTTGCATACTCAAGGGCTTTTGAGACTTTATCTGACATTGACACAATTATATTCTGTTTTCTTAGTTTTTCTGCTAGTTTTATTGCTCGCTTATCCTGGTTTATTGAGATTATCATTATTTTCTTGCTTTCTAGTTTTATCTTGGCTAGTTGAGACAGTCTTTCCAGACCTGTTCCGTATCCAAATGCCTGAATATTATTTATTAAAAACGCTCCTCCTCCAGCTATTGTTTCTTTCATTTCTTTTGTTTTAACTTCAAATACTTCATTATTGTAATAGGATAATCCTCTGGCTATTTTTGGATTAAATACTGGCTTTAATCCGTAATTCTCTGAGCAGTCAATTAGCTCTTTTAGTTCTTTATATCCTTCATATTTTCTGAAAAATGACAGCGGTTTCTCGAGCAATCTGAATAGTTTTACTATTTTTTCTTTTTCTATGAACTTAGTCATTGATAATTTTACTGCATCTTCTCCCTGCTTGTCTATTTTGTCAATTTCTCTTAACACAAATTCGATATTATCAATTTCCAGGCTTTTTATTGCAGAGTTCATCATCTTTCTTGAATTAACCTGGATTTCTGCATCTATTTTTAGTGATTTGCATATATTATAGATTGTTGCGAGAACTTCTGCTTTGTCAATTATGCTTGCGCCTACAACATCCACATCACACTGGGTAAATTGCCTGAATCTGTTTGCTGAGACTGGCTCGTCTCTGAATACTGGGCCAATCTGGTATCTTTTATACGGAAGTTTTTTGTTTTGAGCGAGTCTCTTGAGCTGGAATGTGAACTCGTATCTTAGGGCGAGATTTCTCTGGCCTTTGTCTTTTAACTTGAATATGTCTGAAACTGCTTCATCATAATCATTATCTCCTTTTACAAATTCCTCCTGCTCGATTATGGGTGTTTCTGCTGGCTCGAAACCGTAAACTTTGAAGATACTCTCTACCTTTTTCCTGATGTATTCTCTTTTTTCAGCTTCTTCTCCTGTAAAGTCAGAAAAACCGCGAACTGTTTCTATCATTTTTCACTCCTTTTGAATTTGAGGGCGAAAGGAGGGAGTCGAACCCCCGTCTAGCGGACCACAACCGCTCATACTAACCGTTATACTACAATCGCCATTCATGTATTTATATTTAATTGGGAAAGATGTATTTAAACTTTTAGAGTTATCACTAGTAAGAATTCTGTATATGCAGAAAGCTGCTGCTTTCTGCCTCGCAAAATCTTGCGATTTTTCTATGCCGATAACTCCGTGGGTTTATCATATTATTCTGCAGAAAGAGAGATTTTTAAACCTTGTTACTCTTTATTTTTAATGGCAAACAAACTCTCTGCTTTGTGGATTGCAGGTATTTGCGTGGCTTTTTTTATTTTTCAATTAATTGTCCCGGGATTTACAGATTCACTGGTTTTAAATCAGGCAAGTGTTATTCAGCCCTGGAGGTTTTTTTCTGCAATCTTTTTGCACGGAAGTGTTTCTCATATACTCTTTAATATGTTTGCACTGATTTTATTTGGATTGATATTAGAGAAGATTATTGGGAGCAGGAAGTTTTTGTTGGTTTATTTTGTCTCTGGAATAGCTGCGAATTTGATTGCTGTTAATTTTTATCAGTCTTCTTTAGGAGCTTCAGGAGCAATTTACGGAATTTTGGGATGTCTGACTATTCTAAGGCCTAGAATGACTGTGTGGGTTTATAGCCTGCCAATGCCTATGTTTGTAGCTGCTATTGTGTGGGTTGTTGCAGGGTTCTTAGGAATATTTACTCCGAGCAATGTCGGAGACATTGCGCATTTATCTGGGATTGCTGTTGGTTTCCTGCTTGGTTTGTGGTTCAGGGAGAGGGAGAGCAAAGTGATTAGGAATTATCCTGGTTTTAGGGTTACAATAGATGAGGATAAAATGAGAAACTGGGAAGATAATTTTCTAAGATGAAACTTAAATTGCAGGATGCTGAGCGAACTGCAGAGAGAAATTGCAGAGAGATTGAGGCAATTCTGATATCTGCAGAGAACTCTCTCTGCGAAACTGGGTTGGCAAAGGAGATTTATGCAGGAAATGCAATTCAGAAAGCAGGAATTTTGATTGAAAACGCTTCAGAGGAGGTTATGCAAACAGAGAATTGGAGAAAATTAACAAAAGTTTATTTAAAATACACTTTAAGGATTATCTCCAAAATCAGTGCTTTAAGAGAAGAGTTGCCTGGGAAAAGATGCTATTAATCAGGAGTTTAGAGCTTAAAAACAAATATTTCTTAGCACCAATGGCTGAGATAAATGATATTGCTTTTCGCGAGCTTTGTAAGAAAACTGGGGCAAGTTTATGCTATACTGGAATGATTAACCCGCTTACTCAGCAGAAACTGCAGCTCGAGGACAAGCCTGCAATTCAATTATTTTGCACAAGTGAGAGCGGAATTGCAGAGTTCATGAAAAAATATGATAAAACAGCGAGATTATGGGATTTTAATTTAGGATGTCCTGCTAAGAATGCAAGAAAACTGGGGTTTGGAAGTTTTATGTGCCATAATCTGCAGGAGATTGACAAAATACTGAAAGTGATTAGAGAGAGTACTGATAAGCCAGTAACTGTAAAATTAAGAAAATCAAGAAACATAAACAAGATAATTAAGATAGCTGAAAAATATTGTGATGCTATATGCATTCATCCGAGAACACAGGAACAGGGATATTCTGGGAAAGCAGATGTGGAATATGCTCTCAAGTTAAAGAAGAGAACTAAACTGCCTGTTATCTATTCTGGTGATGTTGATGAGAATAATTTTAAGAAGCTGGAGAAGAAGTTTGATTTCTTAATGATTGGAAGAGCTGCTGTTGGGAATCCTGGTATTTTTTCTAGGCTGTCAATTAACAAACAAAGTGAGAGAATTAGTTTTAAAGACTATCTTGAATTGGCAATAAAGCATAAATTATATTTCTCTCAGATAAAGCTGCAGGCTATGAATTTTACTAAGGGATTAAAGACTGGGAAGGAGATGAGAAGAAAGCTGATTTTAGCTAAGACAACTCGGGAGATTAGGGAGATTTATAGTATTTAGGCAGTTTTCTCTAACATGTTAAAAAATTAAAAGCCCCAGAGGGGCAAAAATAAAAAATAAATAAGTAGAGTTTTTAATTTTATTGTGAGCTTTAAGAAGATTCTTCCTTCTTTTCTTCTTCTTCTTCTTCCTTCTTCTTCTCTTCTTCAGAGGACTCTTCTGCAGTCTCTTCTGATGTTTCCTCTACCTTAGCTTCTGCTTCTTGGGCAGGAGCTTCTTCCTGTGTTGTTTCTTCTTCTGTCATAATTTTATTTAGAATGAGGGTTTAAAAAGTTTTTGCAAAAACTTAAGATTTTAAGAAACCCGAATATTTGCCTGTAATTTTGTCGACGGGGATTAATCTGCCTCTTTTGCCAAAAAAGCCCACCAGGGCTTTTTTGTGGAGATTATCTCTCCGTTCTCTGCATCAATCTGAACTTTGTTCTGGGCTTTTGCCCTGAATAATCCGAGAAGTTTGTAGTGTCTCTGAACCTGCATTTCATATGCAAGTCTTTCAACTTTTTTTACAGGAACATCTTTTAATTCTATTGTGCATCCTTCTGTCTCATTGCAGACCTTTAGCTTTAGTCTTTCTAGAGCTCTTTCTGCTGCTGTGTCAGGCATGATTTTAATCTCTCTTGTTTTGTCTCCCTTTTGAACAACTAGAATCGTATTATTGTTTTCATCTTGTTCTTCAGTAATATTCAGTGTTGTTCTGGCTGTGAAATTCCCAATTCTTAGTTTAATTTCCTCCCCCTCGCCTTTTTCAAATGTAAGATTAATTCCTCTGATTTCTGCGCGAATCTCTTTTCTTTCCTGAAGATATGCTTTAATGTCCCCATTTAATTCTTTTCTAGTCTCTCTCAGTTCTTTAATATCATCTTTTATTTCCTGAGCTTTGTCGCGCAATTCTGTTCTTATTTGCTGAGTTATGGCAGAATTAACTTTATTCTGTGTCTGAACCTGATTCTGTTCTGCCAGGACTAAACTCATTAGGAGCAGTGAGAACAACAGCATAAACACTACTTTTTTCATAAATCTCTTAACCTTCTCTAGTTTATAAGGCTTATGGGATAATCTCTGGACCAAAATACTTTTCATAATCAAATTCTTTCATGCTCTTTTCATAGCAATATTTGCATTGAGAGTTGCATTTCTCTGTAAGAATAATGTGAAAGTGCATGGTATTGTTTAGAATTCTAGTTTAAAAATTGTTGTGAAAACATAAAGATAGGAGGGGGTTTAGGGATCGCCTCCTACCTTCATAATTATCCGTATTTTTGAGTATTTAAACTAGTACTATTTCTCTGTTTTTTTGATATGCTTTACTAGCTCTCTTGAGATGAGCGGCTTGTTTTTGATTAGGTTGTATCTGTATGGAAGGTCTATTGTCAGTATCTTGTTTATTTTGATTGAGATAGTGTCTTGAAACTTCATTTTTTTGAGGCCCTTGCCTTTTACTATCTGTTTGACTGTGTAAATTGCATTATCAGTTGACATCTGTTCCTTGCCAATATTTCTCTTTGCTGTTTTGAAATTTATCTTGCTTGTTAGTTCGTGTTTTGTTCGCTTTCTTGGGGGATAATCGCCTAGAATTCCTCCGAAGATAAAATAATTGAATTTTCCTGATTCTTTGGGGTTTAGTGTCTTACTAGATTCTGGGTCTAGTATGCACGAGTTTTTTAGATTTAATCTTGAAACTGATTCTGAGAAAACTTTCCCTAACTTGTTTAATTTCTTCTTATCTTTATTATTTTTAATATTTGTGAACCATAAATTGCTCTTCCTAACTATTTTTGAGATGTGTTTGTATTCAATCAGGCACCACTTTCCTAGCTCTGGCTCGAGATGCTCTATTATGAATATTTGTTTCATGAAACAATTAGAGAAATGAGGATATAAAAAAGTGCCCCTGCTGAACTATCGTCTAGAAATGTAGATTTCCAGACAAGCTATATCAGTTTGATAACAAAATGATGTGAATTGTTCACAAACTTCTTTCTCGCAACCCTGTTCATCATCTTATCTCTTAATTGTTTCGCAGAGTTGCTCATCTGCCCCATTAATTAGATTCCAATCTAACTTAAGAAGTTGTTTGACAGCAGGGTTTTTTGTGTTGAGTTTGTATAAGTCTGACTTTCCTATTCGCCTTGTTTTTATGACTATGCAGTTCTTTTCTAATTTATCCCAAAAAGTTTTCACGTTTGAATATGGAATTAATAATTTGTAAAGTGAAAACTTTTTCCGCTTGAGTTAGAGTGATAGAAAGGAGCATAACTTGAGTATTATTTTATCTACGAAACGATTTTCTAGGAAAATTTGAACCTCTAGATTTTCCTCTTAAAAATCTTCTAGATGGTCCTTCTCTTCTTCCTTCTGATTTGCTGTCTCTATTGTGGTTGCTATGCCCGGGCCTGCTTCTGCTTGGACCGCGCCCAAAACTTCTGTTTCCTTTCCCTCTCTGATTGTTACTCATTTTTCGGTCATCATTTGACTTAAAATTAATTGAACCAACACGTTCTACTTTAGGTGTATTCAGTCTTTCAATAGTGCATGAGACAGATTTTAGAATTTGTTTAAACTCTCCGTGATCTCCTGAACAGACAAAGCTTATAGCAATTCCATTTTTGCCTGCTCTTGCTGTTCTTCCAATTCTGTGAATATATTCTGTAGGGGTAGAAGGGATATCAAAATTATAAATGTGGGATACATTCTTTATATCTAGCCCTCTGGCAGCAACATCAGTACAAACTAAAATTAGCGCTTCTCTTTCATGGAATGCTTGAAGAGCATTACTTCTCTGATTTTGAGATAATCCTCCATGTATGGGAATAGCATGAATTTTTTGTTCTTGAAGTCCTTCTGTTAAACGATCAACATTTCTTCGTGTATTGCAAAATACCATTACTACTCCATTTTTTTCTAATTTAAGCAAATGCACGAGTAAAGAGAATTTTTGTTCTATTGGAGGTTCATAAAATGCTTGGTATAATTGTGAGGGGTCAATCTGATTATTTACAGACACTTGAACAGGATTTTTCATATGCCTGTCTGCTATACGGACAATTTCCTTGGAGATTGTGGCTGAAAATAACATGGTTTGCCTTTCTTTTGGGCAACAGGCAATTATCTTCTCAACATCTTTTATGAAACCCATATCAAGCATTCTGTCTGCTTCGTCTAAAACAAGGATTTTTACTCTGCTGAGATTAATAGTTCTTCTTTGTAAATGATCCAAGATTCTTCCAGGAGTGCCTACCACAATGTCAGTATGCCTCAAGTCGCTTATTTGAGGCCCCATGCCCACACCGCCATAAATTTCTCTTACATTCAATCCGGAATGTCTTGAAAAAAATCTTAGGTGTTTTGCTACTTGTTCTGCTAGTTCTCTTGTTGGAGTCATAATAATGGCTTGGATGCCTAATCCTTTTTTCACTTTATCAATTATTCCCGCTCCAAATACGAGTGTCTTTCCAGAACCAGTTGCAGAACCAGCAATTACATCTTTGCCCTGTAAAACTAATGGAATTGCTTTTTCCTGGATTTCACTAGGTTCAGTAAATCCCGAGGATTTAATGGCACTTAAAATGCCTTCACTTATTCCTAATTTCTTGAATTTTTCCATTGTTGCTTAGTATTAATTAAAAATAGATACTAACTGAAGTTAATATTATTTAGAACTAACTAAATAGGTTATATAAACTGATGAGAAAAGGTGTTTTTAAACATAAGTATCAGTGAAAAATAGAAACATGCCCCCGCTGAGACTACTCGGGGCATAGGCTGATTATTTTATTATACCTCTAAGTTCGGGCATCTCTTTTTCTATTAGCTTTATAATCTCTCTTTTGTGTCCTGTGTTTAGTGAAATGCCTGTGAACTTCCCCTTTTTGTGAACTATCACCCAACCAATTTTCGATAATTCATTTAAGATTTCGTCTAGATTCTGGAATCTTTTGAAATGTTCGGTTCTGTCATAGCAGGATCCCCAATTGTTTTTTCTTGTAAGCTTAAACATCACCTGTGCTTTTTCTAAATCTGAAGCCATGTCGGTACATAATTTCAGTATTTTTAAATGTTTCTATCTTTGACATTATCTTATCTCTTATGGAAAGGTTTAAAAAGTGTGCGAGTTTGTGTATTTTATGAAAATAAAAGAAAACAAAAGTTTTTTTCTCATGCAGTTTGGAGATACTCCTCAATTGAGGGTTATTGACTTTCTTATTGACAATCATTTTTTTGATTATCCTATGACTGAAATAGCAAGAGAAAGTAATGTTAGTTATAACTCTTTGAAAGTCTTCTTTGATTACTTTGTCAAGTCTGGAATTGTATGCAAAACTAGAAAGATAGGAAAGTCAGATTATTACAAGTTTAATTTGAATAATTCTTTTGTCAAGAATTTAATAAAACTTGACTGGAGCCTTACTAAGAGAAATGTTCTTTCAGAAGTAGAAGAGCAAGCAGTTTGCGCTTAAGCTTAAGAGTTCAATGCCCCCTTTTCAAAATATCAATTTTGTCGACGATAAGAAAAATGCCCCCTCTGAGATAGAATACCTTTTGTAATGTCAGAGAAATAAACTGCGGACTTTAGTCCGCAGAAGTTGTCAAACAACTTCCGATTTCTCTGAGCATCCTAAAAACAAGTGCCAATCAAACCCACACTTTTAAGTGTGGGTGGCACATTGTTTTTTTGATGTTTAGGGTAACTATTGATTCACAAACAATCTTCCAATTTCTACCATTGACTTAGCATATCTAAGAATAAGATGAAAGAGTTTTCTTAGTATAGTCTTTGCCCATTGCTCTTATTGTTACGTTACAAGTATAATATCTTGCAAATGTTTTTCCCGGTTTGTATGCTACTTTTATTGAAACTTTTTCTATGTCGGCTAATTCTATTTTCAATTTTTTAATCTCTGATAGAAACCAATCTTTGTAATTTTGAATTACTTTTTTAACTTTATCAGAACTAAGCTCCTCTGGAGTGATTGTTTCTTTCAATAAATCAATTTCAAACAATTTTGTTTTTTCTATGGGTAAATATTCTATATGACAAAGAAATTCAATATTCGTAACACTTACAAAACTATCTGCTAAGTTATTTGCTATGCCTAATAACTGACTTAACTTACCCATGTTATTCTTAATTAAGTACTTTATTTAAATCTGTCTTAGGTATAGGGAATCTCACAATAAACGAATGCCCCCGCCGAAGGTAATATAGCTTGATGATATTCGGGGGATGTTTTTTGTTTTATGCCGCGTTAGGGCATAAATGTTAATTTGTCGATGCTGTTGGAGTTTATAAACTTTGTCGAGATTGAGTGTATAGACCGAATCACTTTATGATGTCAGAAAAGTAACCTGCACCCTAAACAGGCAGGGTCACAATACAAAACCGACTTATTTAAATCGATTTTAAGACTATCAAAAATTTTTGGAATGATAAATCATTCCAATATAAATATATTTTATTAATAAAGTACTTTATGAAGTTGTAGATAGGTTATAAGATTGAGAT
>JAHIEM010000005.1 GCA_018901625.1 Nanobdellota archaeon | reverse complement strand
CCTGACGAAGGAATTTTTTGGTTAGGACTTCAAAATCGAAAGATTTTGACAGTCATCAAAATTCAGAGAATTTTGAGATCAATGAGAATTTCTGACATAAAGGTTGTAGTTTATTTTTCTGACATTATTAAAATGCTCTTCTCTGAATCTTGCATAAATCATCTATGGACAAGGCGCCTTGGAAAAATTTCTGGCAATCCTTAAGAATTACTGGAATTACTGGAAAGTAATATTCCCATTTGGGCTTGTAGAATATTTCTGAAAGATAGAATCTTCCATCTCTTGTTGTGAGCGAGCGGGGCATTTCAAAAACCCAGTCTACCCAGTCAGGATTATTTTCAGAAGAATCAAGCAATGGAAGCCCTCTTATTGACTTGTTTGGCTTAAATGTCCCTGAATTTGAATACTTAAAATCTGGAAATCTTCCGAGCAGGAAAAGCCCTGAGTTTCTTATTCTGAGAACCGAGGCATTTGCTGGAATCTGAATGTCTACTGCGCAGTAGGCTATTCTTGAAGGAGTGTCATGGTCAGCCCCTTCTAGTATTGCATGAACTTGGTTTTTTTCCATTAATTTCTTGTGAATTTGGGAATTATAAACATTTATATGCTGCTAGGATTGCAGTAAGCTCAGCATTTAAGGAAGCCTGTTAAACTTTTAAGCTATAAACTAACTGTTTATGAAGATAATTAATAATGTTAAACAATCAGGGCAGGGGTTGGTTGCGTTAAGCAAAGTATTAATGGGTTAGTTATTAATGTTTAGTTACATATGCTGATTTTATCAGTCTTCTCAGCCAGAGAGAAATCTAAATTGCTGAGTGAGCTGATTTTATGGGTGAATAACATTATCTTAACTGTGTTGTACTGCCATAGTATCTCTGGGTGGTGCTCTTCTTGTTCTGCGAGAAGCGCGAGTTTATTCACAAAATCGCGGGCAGTTTTAAAATCAGGAAAATTAAATGTTTTTTCCAGCTTGCCTGCCTCAATTTCCCAGCTAGTTAATTTTTCTAATTGCTTCTGTATCTGCTTTATTCCTAGAGGAATTGGATTTAGCTCCATTATTAAGAGAGTGCTGAGAAGTATATTAATTTATTGAAAAAATCTATTAAACGCTAAATCTTTCTAAGAACAAAATTATCTGGATCAAGATAATTGATGAGTAGCATTCAAAATTAAGGGGGCTGCATTAGTGCTTTGTATGGGACTACAATTCTAAGCAGAGGTTCACTTTTACATCTCCCGAATTATACTGTATACTCTATCACAGGTTTATTTATAAACATCGGAGATTCTTGATGGGTATGGACAGATATACTGAAGAAGGAATTCAAGCAGGCTTGAAGATGCATGAGGATTTGGGCAGATATGTCGCAGAGGCTAGAAAGATTGGCGCGAGAATGAGCCTTGAAGTTGATTTGACTGGTTTTGATATGGCGAACAAGAGCGGGCATGATAGATATACTGGGAGTGTTCTTTTCTATGCTAAAGGAAGAGAAGATTCAGAATTCCCTGTTGTTGATGTGAAAATCGATACTTTTGACTTAAGGGAGACTTTTAGAAAATTAAAAAGAGCTGAAGAAGGAATTGAAGAGCTATTCAGAGATGAACTTGCGGGTGGTTATGATTGGAAAGCCGCCAGAAAAGTGATGAGATGTGTTCTTTCTTTGGAAGACCAGCTCAAGCCTGTAATTGAAAACAGAAAGAAACAAGCAGAAGAAAGGCGTGAGAAAATGAAATCTTGATAATAATCTCAACTAATTTTTCATAATTTAGTTTAAAATCAGGCAAATTCTAATCCCTCTGTAATTTATTTTAACTTCTGAATAATAATTATCTAAAAGAGAGATTAATTTTTTATTGTGAGCTGTTTCCACGTTTAATGGGCTTCTTTATTTTTACATCTCTTCTAAAACCTGAATTCCTAACAGATAGAGTGATTGTTTCATAACCTGCCTGAACTTGCTTACTAACTCTAGCCTAAATGCTTTTTCCTCACTTTCTATAACCGGGCAGGAGTGATAGAACTCATTAAATAATTTAGCAAGCTGAAGAGAGTAGTTTGCAATTGTTGAAGGAGTGAGATTTT
>JAHIEM010000004.1 GCA_018901625.1 Nanobdellota archaeon | reverse complement strand
GGTGTCTCCATCAATAACTCTTGTTAGATTAACTCTGATAGTTTCATGCACAACATTTCCAGCCATCTCACTAGTCAAGAAACCCAGTAAAATGAAAGTGTTGAATATTAGCAAGAAGGCAAGCATGTTCAGAGTTTTCATGCAAAATTAAGAAAAGAGAAATATATAAGTTTTCAGGATACTATAGAAAGATATAAAAATTATGAAAACCCCAAAAGTTAGCCTTGAAGGAAAGAGAATTCGAATATAAAAATTAAAATGAAAGAAAATTCCCAAATAATTTGTGAACCAAATTGGAAAATTACATCTGATTATTGGATAACCTGTTCTAAATGTGATTTTGCAGTACTTATGCCCCTGGTTGCTATGACTAAAAAAGAACCAGATAATTTAAAAGCAAGAGAAGCAAAGAAATCTTTGCTAGGCAAGATAAGGCAGATATTTAAGCCAAGAGAAGAGGGGGATGGGATTTTAGGATTTATGTCACCTTATTCAAAATTTTGTAAAAAATGCAAGGCAGTTTATATCTCGAAACTTATTGGCGGTGAAGCAATAAAACTTAAAAATAAATACTGGGAAAAATTCAAGCCCAACCCCAGTGGGGATTTTGATTACAGTTCAGACTTTGTTCTCTATCTTAATTCAAACACAAAACATATTGACATATTCAAAAAAGAAAGGTGCGAATGTGGCGGATCATTGATAGCTTTCTCTCATAAATGCCCTGTTTGTAATGAAAAACTTAAGATATCAAAAAAGGAAGTTAGGGGCATACCTATAACTATGGGAAATTTTAATATCAGCTTGCCAAATTAAACTTTTTTTATAAAATCAAGAATGTTATAAAGAAATTGAGGATTTATATCAAAAAAGTTCCTACATTTATAAAAACTAGCCAAGAAATAGCATTTATAACTCATTCTAACTTCATAGTATTTATTCCCAGCAATCTCACTCTTCCTATATCTGTGTCAATAGTATCTCCGTCAATCACTTTTGTGATATTAACTGATATTCTTTCATAAAAAACCTTTCCTGTTAATTCACTTATTAAGAAACCGAGAAGGATGAATGTATTGAAGATTAATAGGAATATGAGAAGGTTGAGGGTTTTCATATATCTGCCAATTCTTCATAATTTATAAGGTTTTCAGGCGCGTTTAACATAAAAATTGAGTATAATCAAAAATAGAAAGAAATAAATAGTCAGTTGTGTTGAATTAAATATGAAGAAAACATTAGTCGGTTTATTTTTGGCAGGAGTGCTTGGGATTGGTGGATGTATGGGTGACATCAATGACAAAAGAGAGGGGCTTTTGAGAGAGAAATATATGCTCTCAAGAATGGTTGATGCTCAAGAGGGCAAGACAAGTTATTATACTGAACCAAAAAATTTGGATGAGTTGGATGCATGGAATCAGGATTATGAAAGGAGGAAGCAGGAAGAAAGAAATAAAGAATTAATGTTTCCTGAGAGATGGCGAAAATTGAATGACCCATTACCGCCCTTAAAAAAACCATGGGAAAGAGATGACAAATATCCCTTAAGACGATATTAATTTTCTTGCAGATAGAACTAAACAGCAGAAGTTCTTATCTGGACCTGATAACTAATTCAGCAGGTATAACAATAATACTTAAATAACTCTGATTTCTATTAAAACCATGGGAATAAAGAAAACACTCGCAACACTTGTTCTTGCTGGAATGTGTATTTTATCCCCTCCTCAAACAGCAGAAGCCCAAGCCCAGACGCCTGAGAGAAAAATAGAAAGATATGATGGATTCTGTTACGGTCCATTCAGAAAAAATGAAAATCCCGATAAAGGAGTTTATCCCACAAAAAAGGAAATAGAAGAAGATCTATCTTTTGTGTCAAAATTTACAGGTAAGATAAGAACATATGGAAATACAGATACACTCTCAGCTATCCCAGAAATATGCGAAAAAAATAATCTGGACTGTTATGTTGGAGCCTGGCTCGGTAAGGAAAGAATAGAAAATGAAAAAGAAATAAATGCACTCTTAAAAATAGCAAAATCCGAAAATAAAAACATAAAAGGATTAATTGTAGGCAATGAAGTTACACTAAGGCGTGACTTAAAAAAACAAGAGCTTTCCGATTTAATAAAAAAAGTTAATGACACCACAGACATTCCAGTTGGTACAGCAGAAATCTGGGGCTCCTTAGTAGAAAATAAGGACATAGCAAAAAATGCTGATTTTATACTTGTCCATGTACATCCTTACTGGGAAGGTATCCCAATTGAAAAAGCCCCAGAGTATGTTATAGAAAGATACAAGCAGATAAAAGAAATGTTTCCTGATAAAAAAGTGATGATAGGAGAAACAGGATGGCCAAGCAGGGGAAAAGCAATGAGAGGGGCTGTTCCGAGCGAGGAAAATCAAAAAAAATTCTTCAAGGAATTCACAGGACTGGCAAAAAAAGAAAAGGTTCCCTACTTTTACTTTGAAGCTTTTGATGAAGACTGGAAAAATAAATTTGAGGGAGAAGCAGGAGCATACTGGGGAGTTCTTCAGTCAAGTGGAAAACTCAAGCCATTATTTTTAGAACTCTTTAATAGAGAAGTGAAAAATGGGATAGAAAGAAAAGAAAGAAAAGTAGAAAAAATTCTGCTGAAATCAGGTGCGGTTGTCTACAATGAAGCCGGCTCTTCTGATAACAAATTCGAACCAACAGGATATATGGGAGAACTAGAAAGCATAGCAGTTGAAAGAGATTGCAAAGACTCTCCGTATAGCGGAAAAACCTGCACAAAAATAAAGTTTTCTCCGCAAGCAGGTTTAAGCTGGGCAGGTGTTTACTGGCAATACCCGATAAATAATTGGGGCGATTACCCTGGCTATGAAATGAAAGATGTCTCAAAACTTACATTTTGGGCCAGAGGAGATAATGGGAACGAAAAAGCAGAATTTAAAGTGGGCGGAATCAACAGGGATTTCCATAAAGATTCAACTAAAAAATATGGGGACTCATTCGGACCAAAATCCACCAGCATAATAAACTTAACAAAAGAATGGAAAAAGTATGAAATAGATTTAAAGAGAGAGGACCTCCGCAGTATAATCGGAGGATTTTGTTGGACTGCAAATGCAATTCAAAATCCTCGCGGATGCAAAATTTATCTTGATAACATAATTTTTGAATAAAAATGTTTGATATCTGTAATTTATAAATTCTCTGCGTGTTTGTAAGATTGTTCTAGACGGGGCTGTTTTTGAAATTTTTATTGTTGTAATCAAGTATAGAAATGTATATAAATCCCCGCCTTTGCTAAACACTATGAATAAGTTTATGAATAGAATCGCAACAGGAGGTTTGGTGATGTTATTATCTATTTCTGGATGTGACAAAAAAGATGGACAATCTGCACAAGAAGGTAAAGCTGCACAAGAATCTGCAAAAGTGGCTGAGGGAATTCCAAAAGATAATGGAGATATAACTGAAAAAGAGACTATGCAGAGATATTTTCCTCTTGCAATAGGGAATACATGGACCTACAAAAAAACCTCTTTCAAGCCAACAGAGATATATAGTTATACTATGGAAAGAACAGTTGAGGCTGGTTGGGATACTCCTAAAGGTCTTACTTCTTTTGTAGTCGGTCGTTCTCTTGGGGGAATAAGGGATTCAAAAAAAGAAGATAAAAGTCCAGAAATTACGCAAGAGAAATATACCATAACCGGGAAAGGTGAGGGTATTTTTTTTAACGTCAAAGTTGAAGGGGAAAATACACGAGATGGCAGATACTATTCTATTGAATCACCAATTTTAAAAAGAGAGCCCAATGTAAGATGGGGCTATGTAGGGAACGGGTTATGGGAAACGATAGAAGGTAAAAATATGGACACAAAGACAGAGAAAAAAACATGGTGCACAATCATAAAACCAGGTATTGTTGTTTCTCCAGGAAACCGTGAAGATAATAAACCGCCTATGTGGTCAATAGGAGCAAAGATGTATAAATCAACTATTGCTGTTCCAGCCGGGGAATTTAAGAACTGTCTTGAAAACCTTGCGATGGTTCATGGAAAGAATGTTGGAGAAGTATTATTTCAAGGTAAACCTGCAGAATACGTTTATGATAATCCTAATGAACAAAGTGGTTTTGGTCGTTTTAGAACAGAATCATTTTACGCGAAAAATGTTGGTTTAGTAAAAGAAATCCAGTATAACTCTAAAGGCGAAGTTACTTATCAATTAGAACTAATAGAGTTTAAAGTAAAATAAACCTAAAAACTAGCGTGTTTATTTTTCCAGATAGATTATACACTTTTATTATTTATTCCCAATAATCTCACTCTTCCATAATCACTATCAATGGTGTCTCCATCAATAACTCTTGTTAGATTAACTCTGATAGTTTCATGCACAACATTTCCAGCCATCTCACTAGTCAAGAAACCCAGTAAAATGAAAGTGTTGAATATTAGCAAGAAGGCAAGCATGTTCAGAGTTTTCAT
>JAHIEM010000003.1 GCA_018901625.1 Nanobdellota archaeon | reverse complement strand
TATGAAAACTCTGAACATGCTTGCCTTCTTGCTAATATTCAACACTTTCA
The DNA here is from genome assembly GCA_018901625.1 of Nanobdellota archaeon. GTDB lineage: Archaea > Nanobdellota > Nanobdellia > Pacearchaeales > GW2011-AR1 > JAHIEM01. The sequence goes on along the minus strand of JAHIEM010000003.1, from coordinate 4,358 downwards.
TTTTACTGGGTTTCTTGACTAGTGAGATGGCTGGAAATGTTGTGCATGAAACTATCAGAGTTAATCTAACAAGAGTTATTGATGGAGACACTATTGATAGTGATTATGGAAGAGTGAGATTATTGGGAATAAATACTCCAGAAAAAAACCAACCATATTATGAACAAGCTCGCGAGTTCTTAAAACAATATGAAAGAAAAATTGTAGAGATGGAAGAGAGAGGGCAAGATAAGTATGACAGAGTTTTAGGATATATTTACTATCAAGAAAAATTAATTAATTCTGAGATATTGGGAAATGGGCTGGCTAATTTGTATGTTTATGATAAAGATGAGCATTATTCTGAATTAAAACAAGCTGAGGAAGAAGCTCGAGATAATGGGAGAGGAATATGGAAAAAATCAAGGAATTATGGATGTGTAGAGGTTGTTGAATTTGAGCCGATTGATAAAACTGAGAAAGATAAGGAGAAATTAATTTTAAGAAATTCGTGCTCAATTTCTCTTTCAATAATCATCAAAGATGATGCAAATCATATTTACAATGAGAAAATCCTTCCAGGTTCTGTTTTAAGCATGGATTTTCAGAATATTTTTAATGATGATGGAGACAGCCTGATTATCAGAGATAGTTCTGGCTTGCTATTGTTTTACAGATACTAGCTTCTGGTTTGAGCAGTTTCTTGAGGCTTGTATCCTAACTCTAGAATATTTCTGACATAATTGCTAAACTCGGCAAGGTTTGAGACTGCTTTCTGTCCAACTCCGATGTTTTCTTCAAGAGGAATATCATATCTTGCTAAGCCAGTTTTGTCTAAATCATTCATGCAAATAGCTAATCTCTTTAAGCCAATATCCCGGTTAGTGCGGGCATCACTAGACATTAGTGCTGCTAAGAAAGGGTCTGGCTCTGGGTCTATGATTACTGGGCGTGTTGCAAACATTCCAGTCTCTCTTTGAGGAGAATTATATCTTGCTTCAATTTCCATTATCTGCCTATCATTCTCTTTCACAGATTCAAAACCCTCTTTGATTGCCCTAAATGCCTTGAGAGCAACTTCGTGAACATACTGGTTTGCTCTTTCTTGCATATCTGGATTTACATGGAGGCTGATTGCTCTTCTAAATACAATAAGGGCGAGAGGGCTTGTACTAAGGATTTCTTCTAATTTCTCAGTTCCGCAACTGTCTGGACTTATTTCTGGAGTAGGGTAATCATGATTTGCTCCTCTTGGAGCTACAACTAACTCTCCTGCCTGGCTGATTTTCTGGGTAAATGGCCATCTTACTTCATTATCTAAGAAGACTGTTTCCAAAGACACAACTAGAGAAGATTTGCTTTGGAGTTTGATTTCAGCAGGATTAATATCATGCGCATTTTCTCTGAGAAATAATACTTTGTATACATCTGCACTTTTTGCCCAAAATTTAGGCTCGTTTCTGTGATACCAGAAACATCTTTTATCTGATAGTTTGTCCATTAACCCCCGCAGGTTTTCTACGTATTCTTTAAATTTTGCAGGAAAATCACTTGCCTGAAAAAATCTGTAATTCGCAAAGACATAATTTTCAAAATTGTCTCCAATAGATAATTGCCCTGATTTCACTCTGGCTTGGGATTCGTGAAGAAGATTTTCCCACTCCTTAAACTTGGATTGAACCCTTTTCTCTCTTCTGTTAACTCGCTTTTCAAGAGCATTAATCTCTTTATTGGCTCTTTGTATTGCTGAAGCTCTTGCCTTTAGTTTTTTTAGAGGAGATATTTCATCTGTCATTTCCTTATCTATTGAGTCTGGTTTATAAGGATTTATTTATTGCAAGATATATTTCTCAGAGATATTGAGGCAAGAAGAATAAATAATCCCAGGAACCAACCACTAAGAACATCACTTGCCCAGTGAACATTTAGAATTAGCCTGCTTGCTCCTGCAAATAGCATGATAATTATCAGGATAATTGACAGAATTGTTTTTTTCTGTTTTGATTTAATATTCTTTAGTGCGAGATAAAGCAAAAACCCCAGGAAAACTAGTGAGATTAGAGAGTGTCCGCTTGGAAATGAAAAACTTGATTCTTGGACTAGGGCGTTGATTGGGCGCGCTTTCTGAATTGTTTCCTTGATTATGTAGATAAAAGAGCCTGCCAGGAGAGTTAGAATCACTAGAAGATAAGATTCTTTTTTTAACTTGCTGAAAAATAGAATTATTGCAAACATCAGAGAGAAGATTACTATCATCCATGGCTCAAAAACATATGCTGTGAGTTTTGATAGGGAAATAAGAAAAGAAATCTGGTGAGTGGATAGAAATGAATTTACAGAAGAGTCTGTTGATAAGATAAAATTAGATGATGGGGAGAGTAATAAGATTATGAACAGAAGAAGAGAGAGTGCTGCAAAACTCAGTTGGATTGTGTCTCTTTTTTTCATAGGGTTACATATATTTCTGGATTATAAATCTAACTAAATTTGGACATAAATGTTTATTAAGAGAGAGTTTAGTTTGTATTTATGGCAAAAGCCGGTGTCGAGGTAAAAGTTCTTGGGTTTGTGATTGATGGCAAGAAGAAACTACTCGTTGTTGATTGTGGTGATGGAGCAGGTTTAATGAGTTCTGTTGACGGGATAAATCCTTCTAGCCTTGCGGGGTATGTTGTAGGGAATACTGCGTATATGCACCTCTCGCCTAGTCCGAGATGTGTGGGAGAGGTTAGTTATTATCCTAAAACCAGAAGAGCTAGATTGTTATTGCCAAGTGTTGAGGATATTAAAAGAGAGTGTGAATAGACTACTCCCTCAAACTATTTCCTTTTAATTAAATAGACTTCATCGCCTTTTCTGCACTCTGGGACTTTAATTCCAACTTCTCCCTTTCCAACTTCTTTAACTGGCTTGTGATTAATCTGCATGCTTTCTATTTGTATTCTCTTAATCCCTGTTTCATCACCCCTGATGTAGATTTCATCACCAATTTTTAGCTTTCCTGAGAATATCTTTATTGCAGCTACTTGTATTTTTGGCCAGTATTTTTCAACTCTTCCTATAACTTGCTTTGTTTCTTTCTGCTCTCCGTCCTCGCTCTTTGAGAAATCATCACTTGTTGGGAGTTTTAGATAAAAGCCACTAGAAAAACCTCTGTTATATGATTTCTTTAACTGTTCTGTTAACTCTTCTATTCTTTTTTGAGTTAGTTTATTATCAATTGCTTCTCTGTATATTTTTGTTACATTTGCCACGTAATCTGCGCCTCTGTTTCTTCCTTCAATTTTGAATGCTGAAATACCTGCTTGTTTCAGCTTTTCTATGAATGGCAGGGTGCATAAATCTTTTGCTGACATTACTCGCGAGTTTTCTAGTTTTAGCTCATTTCCTTCTTCATCACGAACTTGCCAACTCCTTCTGCAGGGGTGAGTGCACTGGCCTCTATTGGCAGAACGATTCTGTATGAATTGGCTTGTGAAGCATCTGCCTGATTCTGAGACGCACATTGCTCCGTGAATAAAGATTTCTATGGGAATTATTCTTGAGATTTTCTTTATCTGGCTTAAATTCAACTCGCGGGCGAGAATTATTCTTTCTGCGCCTAGTTTCTTGTAGAATAATGCTGATTCAGTATTGCTAACACTTGCCTGGGTTGAGATATGAAAGGGGATTTTGTATTTTTTACATAACCTAATTATAGACAAATCCCAGCATATTATTGCATCCACCTTGTTTTTTACTTGTTTTATTATTTTTTCAATTGCTTTTATTTCAGAATCATAGATTATTGTGTTCAGAGTGAGATACTTTTTTATCTTCTTACTTTTTGTTATGCAAATCTGGTTTATTTTTTCTAAGTCTTTTAATTCAAAGTTCTTAGCACTATCCCTCATATTAAACTCTTTCAATCCAAAATAAACTGCATCTGCGCCGAAGTCTCGTGCTGCAATCAGGCTGGGGAAGTCTCCTGCTGGTGCGAGAAGCTCATGCTTTGATTTTTTCATAGATTTAGGCAGTAATCAGGATTTTAAAACTTATACATGTAGTATGAGAAGAGGGGTGAGATGCATGTTTGTTCTGGTTTTTTAAATTGGTGTTCTTGCTCCTGATTCTTATGCTGGGAAGTTGACTGCATCTACTCGTTACGACCACCGCCCTGATAATTGCCATTCTACTGAAGCATTTAACTGGAGATGGCATCTTCTAGCAATCAATAGGAAGTATGCCCGGACAAACCGGATTATCAATCGTTTTTGTAAAGGAAATATTACAAGCTAGTACTACTCAGAGAATAAGATGTACTTAAATGAGTCAGAAAACTCGTGTTTGAGGGATGTGATGATTTCAGCAAGAGATTTTATTTTGGAAAAAACAAGATT
>JAHIEM010000052.1 GCA_018901625.1 Nanobdellota archaeon | reverse complement strand
TGAAGATACTATAAAACTTATTAACATTGCTTATGAAGAGCTTTCAGAAGTTCAGTCAAGCCAGACTGCTTTAAATTTATTTTACTCAACTACTTCAAAAACAGTTAAGAATTTTTTTATTAATCAGTGGAAAAAGATTTTAATAATCAGTGCAATTGTTCTGGTTTTATTGCTTGTTTCCTGGAAAGCAATATCTAAATTTTTGGTTTTAAGAAAAATTAAATTTCTCGAAACAAAAAAGAATGTTTTGAACAATCTTATTCAAAAAGTTCAGGGTAATTATTTTAAAGATAAAAAAGCTTCTGAAAGCGAGTATAGAATTAAGATTAAAACTTTTGAGGAGATGATAAGAGATATTAACAGGCAGATTCCTCTATTAAAAGAAGAAATGTTCAAAATAGATAAAAAGACAAAAAGTAATCTAAAAGCAATTAAATGAATAAATTCTGTTTAAGTGCAAAAAATACCTCAAATTAGGGATATAAATTAATTATAGGAAAGAAAAAGCGGTTTACTAATGGTTTATTATGGCGGGTAATTTTAGTGGACTAATTGTACCGATTGTACCTTGTGTTTTATGGAAACTGATTAAAACCCGATATTAAGTAATGTTTAAAAGTATTAGGTTTATTGTTCTATTAGGAAGAAGAAAAAATAAAGCTTAGCAACCATATTTTATCCATTTGGACTATAAATTATAGGACAAAAATGGGCACGATACTTATAAATTAAAAATCAATAATATAAAACATGAAAAAGAGGCTGATAATTGCAAATCTAACTGTCTCAATTCTAATTGTCTCTATCCTAATTTTCTATTCAGTTTCAAATACTAATATGACTGGAAAAGCTGTCTTTTCTCCAGCAATTCCTGCAGATTGTTCTGATAACTCAATAAAAACAGTCTGGGATTCTATTTTTAATGAAAGTTCAGCAGGAATAATCATTGCATCAAACACCCCTGTCAGTGGAAAATGCAGAGGATATATTGCACTTAAAAACTTTAGCAATGACTTATATCTTCTCTCAGGGAGAGACAGCAATTACACAGAGATAATCGGAGTCCATGGAAACTTTTCTTCTCAGATTATTAGTAATTTAATAAACAACATATCTCAAAATTCATTAAACTGGGATGATGAAACATCCCTGATGCTGACTGTTCTGATTATTCTAGATGCAGAGAATAGACAAAGTCAAATCCAGAATGTCCCAGAAGCAAATGCTAAGTTTAGTTTCATATTCAAGCCAGATAATTCAACATGGTATCTCGAAGGAATCTCTAATGCTTATCTATTCAATTATTCAAATGTCTCAGCAGCAGTCTCAATCAATAAAAACGCTGAATTCTTTGGATATTCAAGAAGCAATTTAATATGCACGCCAAACTGGACAGCCCACAATACTACATGTTCTAGTAATGACAGAAAAACCCAGTATTTCACAGACTCAAACTCGTGCAACCAAGTGATAGAAAATATAACAACAAGATGTGACTATGATTCAAACGGGATTATGGGAAACATTACAAGTCTAACTTCTAGAACAGGTCTAAACTTATACATAAATTCATCAGAACTGAACATAAGCAGAAACTACTCTCAAAAAGAGTATTTAGTCCAATTCAAATCATCAAACAACACAATAGTTGAATTCAACTGGAATTTCTCAAGCTCAATAAACTTAGATGATATTTTCATTGAAAGACAATCTGCATCAGATACTAGGGGATATGTTTTGATAAGAGGAATCCCTGCGAATAAAAAAGCGTTCATAGATAGAATATCAAACGATTCAATGGTATGTGTAAGAAATTCTGAGATAACCTCAATAACCACCCTGACAACAAACTGCACCCACTCAAGTGAACTGGCAATCCCGTGTCCAGGCACATTCTCAGGTGTTTCTTGTGCAATAGAAGGAAACTACCTAAGAATTGAAGGGCTCACAAACTCTGCTGCCAGAGAATTCAGCCAGGTAACAATCAACTGCACTCAAAACTGGAGCTGCACATCATGGGGAAATTGCATAAACGAGGTTCAAACTCGAACTTGCATAGACACAAACCATTGCAACAACCTGGCAGGAAGACCAAGCCTCAATCAGTCATGTATAATTCCAATTCAGTGCACACCAAATTGGAACTGCTCTGACTGGCTCCCAGAAGTTTGCCCTAAAAGTAAAAATCAAACCAGGACATGTAATGATAAAAACCTCTGCAACTCAACACCAAGCAATAAAAAGTTAGAAACTAAAGATTGCGAATACGAATCAAAATCTAGTTTATTGCTCATAGCAATAATCGCGATAATTGCCATACTAATTCTAATCTTAATAATTATTCTTGTATTCTCAATAAAAAAATCCACAGAAGAACAGCAGGCAAAACCAGTAACTCAATATGGTTATATCGGCCCCCAATACTATCAGAAGCAGTAAACCTTTCTTTGTTGCGTTAAAGAAGAGCAAAAACACCCGCTTACGCAACAAGTAAACCGAAAGATTTAAAAACACCGAAAGATTTAAAAAGCAAGTAAAAATATCCCAATATCAAAAATGACACTCGGTTCTTTAAAAGTTCAAAATATTGTTGCTACAACTTCTCTCGGAAAGCCAATCTCACTAACAAAACTGGCGAGAACTCAGTCAAACACAGAATATAACCCCGAGACTTTCCCAGGCCTCATTCTCAGGGTTAAAAAACCCAAGTCAGCTGTTCTCGTGTTTACATCAGGCAACCTAGTTTGCACAGGAACTAAGAGCATCCAGCAAGTCAAGCAGGTGATAGACATAGTAATCAAGCAACTAAGAAAGATTAATGTGAAGATAACAGACAAGCCAAAAATCAATGTCCAGAACATAGTTGCAAGTGGAAGCATAGACATTGTTCTCAACCTAAATGTCCTAGCTCTAGAATTAGAAAACACAGAATACGAACCAGAGCAATTCCCAGGACTAGTGTACAAGCTAGTTGAACCAACAGCAACATTCCTGCTATTCAGCAATGGCAAGTTAGTCTGCACAGGCACAAAAAACAAGCAGCAGCTAGATGATTCAATGAAACAGCTGATTAAGAATATAAAGGAAACAATGAAAAGGATAGCAGATAAGAAATAACTTTTTCTTAGTAATTTCTAAGTAGCAAGATATCTTAATATATACTTTCCCCATAAATCACATATTAAAGCACAACAAAGCATAAAAAGCAAGCATTACATCAACTTTAAGCAAAGAGGTAAAAAGCATGGTGGACGCACAAAAAACAGAAGACCTATTACTAGAAGCTAGAAACTTTCTAGGCTATTTAAAAAAAGAGATAGGCAAAGATATCCGAAGCGGGAAAAGCGTGATTTATATCAGTTTCTCAGAACTGGCAAGTTTCTCTCCCTCACTTTCAGAACTTCTAATCTCAAGCCCAGAACAAGCACTCCAAATCCTAGAAGTTGCTCTGGAAGAATCAGGTTTAGTTCAAAAGCCAAGAGTAAGGCTAAAGGAAGTTCCAGAAGGGCTGACAGAGAAGATTAGAAACCTCAGAGCAAAACACCTGAACAAACTAGTCCAGGTTGAGGGGATTGTAAGACAAGCATCAGAAGTCCGTCCGCAAGTAGTTAATGCGCGATTTGAGTGTCCTAGTTGCGGAACAATAATCTCAGTATTGCAAACAGAATCTAAATTTCGTGAACCCTCTAGATGCTCATGTGGAAGGCGCGGCCAATTCAAGTTAATAAGCAAGGAAATGGTAGATGCCCAGAGACTAGTAATAGAAGAGTCTCCAGAAAATCTGACAGGAGGCGAGCAGCCAAGAAGAATCTCTGTATTTCTTAGAGAGGACTTAGTAGAACCTAAAATGGAAGAAAAAACAACCCCTGGAGCCAGAATTCAGGTAATAGGCATCCTCAGCGAGATAGCAAAACACTCTGCAACAGGCACGCAGCTAGTGAGATATGATATTGCAATAGAAGCAAATAATATTATCCCATTAGAAGAAACATTTGAAGATTTTGACATAACAGAAGAAGATGAGAGACAGATACAAGAGCTAGCTGCAGACTCAAGAGTATTCCAGAAACTTGCCGAGAGTATTGCTCCATCAATCTACGGATACGAAGAAATAAAGCAAGCAATTCTTCTTCAGATGTTTTCTGGTGTAAAAAAAACAAAATCTGATGGCAACAAAACGCGAGGAGATATTCATATTCTGCTTGTGGGTGATCCAGGCGTGGCAAAAAGTGTAAATAAAAATGCAAGAATACTCTATCATCACGGAAAAGAGTTTGGATATAAGAGAATTGAAGAGATACACCGCTTATTCGGAAGACATCCAAAAAATTTAAGTGTTTTAACAATTGATATGAAAAAACACGCGCCCAAGTGGTGTAACGCAAAAGAGATATTAAAACACGCGCCTGAAAAAGAATTAATAAAAATTTCAACAGAACACGGAAAAGAGATAATCGCGACAAAAGACCATTCATTCATAACACTCTCTGAAACAGGAGAAATTGTCTCAATAAAAGGCAGCGAAATCAGCAATAAAACATTCTTGCCGCTCCCAATCAGCTTTCACAAGCCCATAATAAGCTCAATAGAAACAGAAAGATTTAACACGCATAAAACAAGCTCTAGACCCCTGCCGAAAAAAATAGAGCTTAATGAACTGTTTGGGTTTTTTATAGGGATATTCCTAAGCGAAGGATATATTATGAACAAAGAAAAAAACACCAGCAAAGCAGTAGTCATCTCAAACAGCAACCCAGAAATAATAAGCAAAGTAAAAGAATTTGCTAAGAGCATTGGACTGAAATTTGGCGAAAGAAAGGGCGAGATTCGAATTTCTTCAGTAAGCCTAGCCAGATTATTAAGCTCCTGCTGTTACACTCCAGAAAAAACAGAGAGAAAAGTTAAAGGAAACTACGCTGTCCTCAAAAAGATTCCAGACTTTTCTTACTTTGCCCCGAAAGAATTTATTTACAGCTTAATTTCCGGTTCATTTTCAGGCGATGGAAGATTTATCAAAGACAAAAAGAGACTGAAAGGAATAGAACTTGTCACAATTTCAAGAGAGCTTGCAGAAGGGATGTCTGATTTGCTGTTCTGTGTTGATTTTTTGAATATAATCTCAAAAAGAAAATATTTATATCATAACCAGGAGAGACAGGCATTTTTCGTAAGAATTCCATTCTCTGCGCTCTCAAGATTCTTAGAGAAGATAAAGTTCTATGGCAGAGAGAATCTAAATTGTCCTATCCCAATATACAGCTATAATGATATGATTCCTTGCGGAAAGATGCTATACGAATTAACAAGGAAATTAGGATACAACAAGCGAATTAATGGAAACCGAGTGCTCGCAGCAGAGATGAGAACTGTGAGAAGCAGAAACGAAATAGGAAGAATAAGATTAAAAAATACATTAAAAGAGTTTGAACTAAAAAATCCAGACCTGGAAGAATTCAAGATTCTAAGCAAGATAGTTAATTCTAAGATTATATGGTCAAAGGTGAAAAAAATAGAGCCCTGTTTAAAAGAAGATTTTGTATACGACTTATGCATCCCAGAAACAAACACATTCATAGCAAACGGAATAGGAGTGCATAACTCACAGATATTGAAGTTTGTCTCAACAATTGCCCCCAAAGGAAGGTATGTAGTCGGCAAGAGCACGAGTGGAGCAGGCCTCTGTGTCAGCCCGCATAGTCTTATAATGACAAACCCCGGAGGAATGGAAAGAATTCAGGATATCATCGAAAAAAGAATGAATATAAAAGAAGAGTACCAGCCAGGAATATGGAAACAGGACAATGTTAAGGGCTTAATGATTCAAAGCATGTCTGATGATTTGAAAATTCAATCTAAAAAGCCAGATTTTATCTGGAAATTAAAAGCGCCTGAAGAAGTTTTTGAAGTTGCTTTATCAAGCGGAAAAAAAATTGAATTAACAGGCAATACGCAGTTATTCTGCATCAGTAATGGAAAAACTTACTGGAAAAAAAGCAGTGAAATCAAAGAGGGGGAATACCTTGCAACACCGAGAAAGTTAATTGGGGGGAATGTTGACAATTTGCACTCTCTTGATTTAATAGATTCAAATCCAGTTATCCACAATATAAAGCTGCACGTAAAAAGAATATCTGGCAGACTTGCTAAAAAATACAGGAGTTTAAGAGAAGCAGCTAAAAAGCTTAATATTAGCGAGGATAATCTGTATTACAACTGGGTTAATGAAAAGGCAAGAGGAAATATTAAATTAAATGAACTTAAAAAAATATGCTTTGAAACAGGAGAGAATTATAGGGATTTTGTCAGTGAAGTAAGTCTCTATAATGGTAAAAACCATGCTATCCCAAAAGTGCTTACAAAAGAAGTTTTTTACCTGGCCGGCATGATTGCAGGAGATGGAGACATACGAAAGGCAGGCAAGAATAATAATACATTCAGCATAAGGCTTTCTAATTCAAATGAAAAAATTCATGAGACATTCAGAAAAACACTCGAGAAAGAGTTCAGCCTTAAGTATGATATTCAAAAAGGAAATGAAAAAAGACCAGAAACAACACGGACAAATTCAAAGATTCTTGCAGAAATTTTATTTAAGCTGGGTATTTGCGAGTCTCCAAAATCAAATAAAATAATGCTTTCAGAACAGCTCTTGCATATGTCAAATGAGATGCTTGGAGAGTATATCGCAGGACTCTATGATTGTGATGGTTCTGTCTGCATAAGAAAGACAAGGGGCTCTAACTGCATAGACTTCACAACCTGCTCTGAGAAATTAGCAAGACAGCTTCAACTGGCACTATTAAGATATGAAATAAGAAGCATATTAAGGAAGAGGAAACCTTCCGAAGGCAAGATTAAGGGAAGATATGACAAATGGGTTTTGGAAATAAGGGGGCTTGAAAACTTCAAAAAGTTTAAGGAAAATATATTCTTAAAACACCCTCTTAAAAAAGAAAAATTATGCGTTCTTGCAGGAAAAGAGAAACAAGGCACAAACACTGATATTGTTCCGGGAATCGGAGCCATATTAAAGGAAATCTTGCAAAAAAGGGGAATCTCCCTCAGAGAATCAGGGTGGCATAAGAACTTATCAAGAAAAGGGCTTCAGAGAATTTTAGAGAAAGAGAGAATAGATGAGCCAGAACTTGCCAAACTTGCTTACAATGACATCTTTTGGGAGAGAGTAAAAGAAGTTAGAAAGAAAAAAGCAGAATATGAATTTGTTTATGATTTAACTGTTGAAAACTCTCATAACTTTATTGTAGATGGAATACTGGTTCATAACACTGCCACAGTTGTAAGAGATGAATACCTCAAAGGCTGGAGCTTGGAAGCAGGAGCAATGGTTCTCTCAAATCACGGCCTAATCTGCATAGATGAGTTGGAAAAAATGGACCCAAATGACAGGAGCGCAATGCACGAAGCACTCGAGCAGCAATCTGTAACAATAAGCAAGGCAAATATTCAAGCAAGTTTAAGAGCAGAAACAACCGTTCTCGCAGCAGGAAACCCTAAGTTTGGGAGGTTTGACCCGTACCAGACAGTAGCAAGCCAGATTGACATTCCCCCAACTCTTATTAACAGGTTTGATGTAGTCTTCATAATGAAAGACATCCCCGACAGGGCAAGAGATGAAGCAATTGCATCTCATGTTTTAATGGAAAACACAGAACAAAGAGTTGCTCCGATAATTGACAGAAATTTATTCAGGAAGTATATTGCCTATGCAAAACAAAAAATTCATCCAAAACTAACTGAACCTGCAATTGAAGAAATAAAAAAGTTCTATGTAGATTTAAGAAACGCCCAGGTTTCAGGAGAAATACAAACTAGGCCTTTGCCAATCTCAGCAAGACAGCTAGATGCACTAATTAGAATGTCTGAAGCATCAGCAAAATCAAGATTGTCTCAGCAAGTCTCAAGAGATGATGCAAAGCGCGGGATAAACCTTATGAAATACTACCTAATGCAGGTAGGTTATGACTATGAAACAAAAACATTTGATATAGACAGGATAGCCACAGGTGTCTCAACAAGCCAGAGAGGAAAAATAATGTTAGTAAAAGACACTCTAAACAAGCTGGAATCAAGACTAGGAAAGCTGATTCCAATAGAAGAATTAAGAAAAGAATTAGAAGGAAAAATAGATGGAAAAGATTTAGAAGACTCTTTAGACAAACTGACAATTTCAGGTGATATTTTCCACCCTAGAAAAGGTTTTGTCCAGAGGATGTAATATGGAGACAGAAGAAACAGTTCAGCAGATAAGAGAAGAAGCAAAAAAGTACTTTGAAGAAGCATGCCCCTCCCATGATTGGAGCCATGTAGAAAGAGTTTATGACTTATGTAATATTATTGGAGAAAAAGAAAAAGCAGAAATGTTTATATTAAAACTTGCTGCATTGCTTCATGATATAGGAAGAAAAAAAGAAATGGAAAATCCAATAGAACTAGACCACGCAATAATCAGCGCAGAGCTTGCATTAGGGATACTCAAAAAACATAATATCGATGAAGAATCAATAAATAAAGTGATACACTGCATCTCTTCCCATAGATTCAGAAAAGAAATAAAACCAGAAACTAAAGAAGCAAGAATACTTTTTGATGCAGATAAGCTAGATTCAATTGGAGCTATAGGGGTTGCAAGGGCATATGCTTGGGCTGGCAACAAATCTATTAAACTTTATTCAGACAAAAATTACTTGGGAGACGGCTATGAAAAAGAACACTCACCCCTCACAGAATTTTTATATAAATTAAGCAAAGTTAAAGATTCACTTTTTACAGAAACAGCAAGGAAAATAGCCGAACAAAGGCACCAATTTATGGCATCTTTCTTTACCCAGCTTAAACAAGAGATTGATTCATCACAATTATGTTTATAAAACAATAAAACAAACAACAAGCATGGCAGAAACAATAAAGAGGCAGACAGCACACAAGCTGAGAATAGGGGATATTCTAAAAGGCAAACCCATAATTGATGAGCAAAAATCTCCAGAAGGACAGCCAATTCAGAGATTCAAGTTTCTCGAACTCGGAGACAAAAACATAGTCAGAGTGAACATAGTTGCAAATATAATAGACAAATACATGAGCGAGGCAACAGAAGAAGGAAGAAAAAAATATCTCAGTCTCACAATTGATGATGCATCAGGCCAGATACGATTAAAAACATTTGGTGAAGATACTGCAAGATTCCAGAGTATTGTCCAGGGAAATACAGTCATAGTAATAGGAACAATAAGATTCTATAACAACGAGTTGTATATCTCTCCAGAAATAATAAAAGAAACTGACCCAAGATACCTCTTAGTAAGAAAACTCGAACTTGACAGAGAAAGGCCAAAAAAAGAGGTAAACAAAGAAGAAGTTCTTGCAATCAAGGACCAGATTATTGAAATGATAAAGAAAGCAGAAGAATCAGGAGGACTAGAAACTGATCAATTATATCACACACTCACAGAAGTCTCCCCAGACATAATCAGCCAGGAAATTCAGAAAATGCTCGAAGAAGGACTGGCTTACGAGCCAAGGCCAGGAAAAATCAGATATCTCGGCTAAGACGAGTAATCCACAATAACTTCACTTCCACAACAAGAGCAAGAAGGATACTCTTTTCCAGCAGTGTAATTTAAATGCTTATTACAGCACCCAGACAGCTCTTCTAACCCTTTTGGGATAAGTTTATCAGTTTCTCTTCTTGCTTTCTCAGCCTCTTCTGACCTAATCTTATCCGTAGCTTCCTGAAAGCTTAAAATACTCATAAATTAGTAAATAATAAGAACTATAAAAATCATTCTAAAGCCTTAAAATGAATTTGTGCACACATAATCCAAAAAAGTCTTATCATTAATGCAGACACTCCAGCTATCAATAATATCAAAATGCCTTTCTAATAATTCTCTTGCCTCTTCATTTGTATACAAAGAAAACCATCTCCTGCCGCCTTCTTTAAAATCAACAAAACCCTCTCCTTCTCCTTCTTTAAAAGAAACAACGAATAATCCTTTATCTTTCAATATCTCTTTAATTTTTCCAATAACCTTCTCTATATTTTTCTTGGGGATATGCAAAAGAGAGGTGTACGCCCATACAACATCAAAACTCTTTTCAGGCAGATTTAACTCCTCAAAATCCATTTTTATTGTGTTTAATCCTTTTTCTTTGCAATGGTTTAATACTTTATCAGAAAAATCCAGGCACAAAACATCAAAACCTTTTTGCTTAAAAAATAATGCATGATTGCCAGTTCCGCTCCCAATGTCAATAATTTTCGCTTTTGAAGGAAATTTCTTACTGGCTCTCTCCAACTTTTCTTTAATAAAATCCGCATATTCTTGAAATTTTTTATCAAAAACATCTGAAAATCTGTCATAAACTTCCATTGTTTCTTCTTTGTAGCCCATAAAAAGCACAGAGTAATTATGTTTATAAACTTAGTTTATCCTACATTTTCATGGAAAACTATGAAAAATTACTAGAGCAAGCTTATGAAAAAGTAAAGCCAATTGAGAGCAAGGGAGACAGATTTGAAGTTCCCCCAGTTCAGGGAATGATTGAAGGAAACAAAACAATAATAACCAATTTTAAGCAAATCTGTGATTATCTAAGAAGAGACTGCACTCACCTGCTCAAATTTCTGCAACGCGAGTTAGCCAGCCCAGGAACAATAGAGAATGAGAGATTAGTTTTAATAAAAAGAGTTCCCTCTTCAAAGATTAATGAAAAGATTCAAGCCTACCTAAAAGAGTTTGTAATATGCAAAGAGTGCAAAAAACCAGACACAGAACTCACAAAACAAGGCGAGTTCATGTTTGTTCACTGTCTAGCTTGTGGAGCTAAGCATTCAGTTAGAGCTAAAATTCAGTGAGCCTAATCTGAATGCGCTACACCTTAAGGGTGTTAAGTTGTGCTAAGGTATGAAGCACGACAGTTGGGAACCTCCTAAAGGTTCATTAAGCATTCAGTTAGAGCTAAAATTCAG
>JAHIEM010000051.1 GCA_018901625.1 Nanobdellota archaeon | reverse complement strand
GGGCAGGATGAAGCAGTAGTAAAAAGATTAGAACAAATAATAGACATGGCTCTGGCAAAGCAATTCAGACCTGGAATAGAAGGTTACACAGCTTGCATTAATCTACCAGAAGGAGTAGAATACGGGGATAAATTTTATACCGAATTAATAAGAAGGTATGCTGAGGCAGGATGGCAGGTAAAATATGAATCTGACCAGAGAGATGGAGATTTCTTAAGATTTAAAGCGAGGAGGGGAAAATGAAAACAACAAACTTTAGTCTACCTGAGAAACCTCAGCCATATGCTGATAAGTATTTCTTAAGGACAGGAGAAGTACTAAGAGCTGAAGGTATCAATCCATGGGTTAGAGCTCAGGTAATGATAAGAAAAGGACCAGGGCAAGTTTATGGAGTAGATGAAGCTCTGGCTGTTCTTGAAAAATATTCTCCTTTAAAACAAAATGGTGGGAGAGTTTATGCTTTAGAAGAAGGAGCAGATTATGCTCCGAGAGAAACACTTATGTTAATTGAAGCTCCAATTCAGGATATAGTAGAACTTGAAACAATGTATTTAGGAGTTTTAAGTGCAGAAACAACTAAAGCCAATGATAGACAGGGAGTAGATTTAAATCAAGTAAGAGAAAATATGGCTGCTGTTGTTAAAGCAGCTAGAGGAAGGCCGGTTTCATATTTTGGAGCAAGACACTGGAGATTTGATGAAGATGCTGCAATTACCTGGGCTGCTTATGAGGGTGGAGCAACAAGCGCTTCAACAGATGCAGGAGCAGGGACATTTAGACAAAAAGGAATGGGCACAACTCCGCATGTTTTAGAAAATATAATGGCTTGGAAATATGGAAGAGAAAGGGCTGTTCTTGAAACTCTTCTAGCTTTTGATAGACACATTGATGCTAAAGTGCCAAGAATAATTCTCTGCGATTACAGAAATAAAGAAATTACAGATACTTTAGCCTGTGCAAAAGGAATTGGAAACAGATTATGGGGACCACGAATAGATACTTGTGGAGAAAATGTAGGGGAAGGAGCCCTAGAATTCCCAGATGCAGAAAAATTAGCACAATTAGTTGGAAGAAGAATAATAGTTCCAACTGAAGATGAAAAATATTGGTTTGGACACGGAGTAAATGTAACAGGAGTTTATGCCATGAGAAAAGCTCTAAATGAAAAGGGATATGCTAACATGAAACTTGCATTATCAAGTGGATTTGCAGAACCAAGAAAAGTAGAAGCTTTTGCAAATGCAGAAGAAATTTTAGGAGTAAAATTATTTGACTTACTTGGAGTTGGCCAGGTATTCAAATCAAGAGCAGCAAAAATGGACATAGTTGCTGTTGGAGAAACTCCTGAAAGTTTTGTTCCAATCTCAAAAACAGGAAGAGGATATAATCCAAATCTAAGATTAAAATTAAGATTAGGAGGAGGAAGATGAGACTAAGAGTTTTTTGGGATGTTGACACACAATATGACTTTATGAAAAAAGAAGGAGCATTATATGTCCCTGATGCAGAATTGATAAGGCCAAACCTAAAGCTTCTAACTGATTTTGCAAGAGAAAAAGGCATTCCAATAGTGGGGAGTGTTGATAGGCATTTCGGAAATCTGGAATACAAAGAAAGAGAAGGAGAATTAAGAAGATGGGGCGGGCCTTTCCCAGATCACTGCATGAATCATACTGCCGGGCAAGACAAGATTTGGGAAACAACACTTAAAAGGGGGTCATGGGGAGGAAAAGGGGAGGGAGATTATAATGATTGCTTCTTTGTTTATAATCCCCTAACCTGCAAAGTCACTTTAGAAGAAGTTCGTAGAGAAACAAGAGAGTTTATTGAAAAAACGCAAAATCCTAAGTTCTGGGAAGCAAGTGAAGAAGAAATTAAAGATATGTTTATTTTGCAGACAACAGGAATCGATAATCAAGAAATTGGAATGATGGTCGAAGAAGTAAAAAGAGTAAAAATCCCAGGGTATCTGCAGAGAGGAGTTTATTTTGAAAAACAAACCTACAATGTTTTTGACAATCCGAATACAGGCGAATTCATAAAAAGAGCAGGAATTGATGAAGCAGTGGTATATGGAGTTGCAACTGATTTTTGTGTAAGAGCAGGTACTCTCGAACTTCAAAACAGGGGAGTTCAGTGCTATGTCATTGAAGATGCTGTAAAAGGAGTTTTTCCAGACACAACTCAAAAAGCTTTGGAAGAAATGGTTGCAGCAGGAGCTAAACTAATCACAACTAAAGATGTCTTGGAGGGAAGAATATGAAAATACAAACATTTAGCATAGTTGCAGGAACAACAGAATGTAATGCACACTGCCCGTACTGCATATCAAAGATGACTCCAAAACAAGGAATTAATATAGAAGAACCAAGAGTTAACTGGAGAAATTTTGAGAAGGCTTGTAGGTTAGCAGAAATAAATGGAGTAACAACTACCTTAATAACTGGAAAAGGAGAACCAACCCTTTATCCAGAGCAAATAACAAAATTTTTGGAAAATTTAAAAAAGTTTAATTTTCCGTTATTAGAATTGCAAACAAACGGAATTGTTTTAGCTGAAGAAAACTACAATAAGTACTTGGAAGAATGGTACAAGCTTGGATTAACAATGATTGCATTATCTATAGTTCATTACGAACAAAAGAGAAATAAGAAAATTTTCTCTGATAAGTATCCTGAACTTAAAAACCTAATAGATAAACTTCACAAAATAGGGTTTTCAGTAAGATTAAGCTGCACTATTCTAAAGGGATTTGTGGATAATCCCAAAGAAGTTGAAAAACTTATTAAAAAAGCTAAAGAATGGAAAGTTGAGCAATTGAGCATAAGAAAATTAGCAACGCCAAAACACTCTGAAAACCAAGATATATTCGCATGGACTAAAGAGAATATTGCAAGCGAAACTGAACTTGTAAAAATAAAAAAATTTATTGCAAAAAATGGAAATAAAATAATGACCTTGCAAGATGGAGCACAAGTTTACGATTTAAACGGGCAGAATCTGTGCTTAACAGATGCTTTAACAATTAAACCAAAGTCAGATAGCCTAAGGCAAATAATCTTTTTTCCAGACGGGCATCTCAGGTTTGACTGGCAATATAAAGGAGCAATTTTAATTTAAGATGAAAAAACAAAAACAAAAAATAATTGAAAGAGAAGAAAAAATAAAAGCAACAAAGACAGTTTATTGTTATTATTTTCCTGAAATAAGAAAAATCATAGACAGAGTTGTTAAAAATTACCCGCATAAAGTTTTTCTTAGCTCAATAAATCCAGGATTGGATAACTTTCATCTTCCAGCAATAGAGAAATTTATAGAATATCATAAAAAACTTGTTCCTGGGTTAAAGAATTTTCCATTTAAGTATTTCACAGAGGGCTCAAGGCAGGGAATTTTTCACTTTCTTGTGGAATTAAAATGCAAAGAGCCAGATATTCAGATATATACACTCAATGAAGAGTATGAAGGCTATAAAGAGTATGCAGTAAGAATAGGAATAAAAATAAAGAAAGTTGATGAAAATGAGGATTTTTCAAAATTAGAGCCAGGCATATTTTTTATTTCAAACCCTTCTGGAAGAGATGGGAATATAATTCCAAATGAGTTCGTAAAGAATATATGTAAATATCATAGGGTAGTGTATGACCTTGCTTATGTTGGATTAACACAAGAGCATGTTTTTGATGTTGGCTATCCAAATATAATTGCAGTTATGGCTTCAATGTCAAAACCTTTTGGAATGTATTATTACAGGGCTGGTTTTGCTTTTACAAAAGAGCCTCTAGAAACATTAATTGGAAATAAATGGTTCAAAAATATCTTTTCTTTAGTTGTAACTGAAAAAGTCTTGGACAATATAAAGCCACAGGAGTTATACAAAAAATACAAGCCAATTCAGGAAAAAATAGTCAATAGTCTAAATGAGAAACATAATCTTAGCTTGAAAGCAAGTGATGCTATTTTATTGGCGAATACAACAGAGGCAATTGAGCCTTTTATTAGGGGGAAATTTTGCAGGCTTTGCTTAACACCTTATTTTTTGGAGGAAGAAGGAAAATGATGCACGAAGAAGTAATTGAAAAAATAACATTGAAACTTAGAGAATACCTAGGAAACAAAAAAGCAATAATCGGGGTATCTGGTGGAATTGACAGTGCGGTAGTCGCTGCCCTATGCGTAAGGGCAGTAGGCAAGGAAAATGTTCTTGGAATTTTAATTCCATATGGAGCACAGAGTACAGAAGACGGAAAACTTGTTACAGATTATCTTGGGATAGAGAACAAAGAAATAAATATCAAAGAGATAGTTGATAAATTCAATTATTACAAATTTGATAAAGTAAGCCTAGGAAACATAATGGCAAGAACAAGAATGATAATTTTGTACAGTTTTGCAAATCAACTAAACGGAATAGTGGTAGGAACAAGCAACAAAACTGAAATTGAAATAGGATATTTTACAAAATATGGAGATGGTGGTTGTGATATTGAACCAATAGCAGATATCTACAAAACAAAAATCTTTGAAGTAGCTAAAATTTTAGGAATACCTAAAAAAATAATAGACAGAAAACCTTCTGCAGAACTTTTTGAGGGGCAAACGGATGAGGGAGAAATTGGAGCGAGTTACAAAGAAATTGATGCTGTATTAAATGGAGAGATAACAAAAGGGAAAGTTTATGATGCAATCCAGAATAGAGTGAGATATTCAGAACATAAGCGAAAAATGCCCCCAACTTTTTATGTTCGGGAGGAAAAATGAAAGTTGCATTATTTGGAGGAAGTTTTAATCCAATTCACAACGGGCATTTGCAAATAGTAAATGAATTACTATCAAAGCAAATAGTGGACCAAGTTTGGCTTATTCCTTGTGGGAATCATGCATTTAATAAAAAACTAGTAAGTGGAGAAGTTAGAATGAAGATGATTAATTTAGCTATTGAAAATAATCCTTTAGTTAAAGTAATAGGGGTAGAATTAGATCCAGATAAAAAAAGCTATACTTCAAAAACAATATCCTGGTTTAAAAGAGAATTTCCTCATGATTTTTATTTTGTCATGGGAGCAGATAATATAAAGGATTTAGAAAAATGGCATGACTTTGAATATTTAAAGAATAGTGTTAAATTTATTTTAATAAAAAGACCTGGTTTTGATTTCTCTAATGATTTAGGAATTGATATTCGGGAGATTTTGAATATAAATAATAAAATATCTTCAAATCAAATTAGAGATAATCTTGAAAAAGGAATTTTAATTAAAGGGCTTGTTCCAGATAAAGTTGAAGAATATATTAAAAATGGAGAATTTTATCTTAAATAAAATGGTAAAAACTAAACCGCGAGATATTGTTGTTTACAGAGGGTACCTAACTCTTGTTCACAGGTTTCATGAAGGGAAAAAATATGATGTAGTTGTATCAAAAGATGCAGCAGTTATGTTATATATTGATGAAAAAGATCAGGTTTATCTCACTAAACAATTCAGGCCTGCAATGGAAGAAGAGATTTTAGCATTACCTGCTGAAACACTTGATAAAGAGGGATTAAGTCCTTTGGAAGTAATGATTGAGGGTCTTGAAGAAGAATGTGGAATTAGAATTAAACCTAATCAAGTTGAATCACTTGGGAGGCTTATCTCAACAGACGGCCATGATACTGAAAGAGTCTATTTATTTTTAGCACATGGTCCGGGAAAAAAGGTGAATCAAAGATTAGAAGATACAGAGAAAATTCAAGTAGTAACTCTCTCTTTTGATGAGGTTTATAAAATGGTGATTGACAACAGAATAGAAGGGTCAAAGACAGCTTATCTAGTAATGTATGAAAAATTGCGAAGATTGGGGGAGATAAAATGAAACTAAACAATTACTTTAAAAATAGACAATTAGGGAGAATTATATGAGAAACTATTTCAAAGATTGGAATTTATTTGAGAAGGAAATTTAAAATGGCTTTTAAAAAAATACTTGTTGTAAGAAAAATGTCTGCTCTTGAATATTATTATAATGGAAATCATAAAAGTGAAGTTATAAATGAAAGTCATAAGAGCCATAATGAAAGTTTAAGAAGAATAGAGGAAATATTAAAGAAAGCTGGAACCCAAGTTGATATAGTAACAAGAAAAGAACTTTCTGAAGAACTTCTCAGAGGTTATGATGCTGTAATTTCAGCAGGAGGAGATGGAACAGTTATTGCTGTGGCAGCATATAACTTAGATATTATCCAATTAAACTTAAGAACAGATTCAAGAAGCGCAGGAGCCCTTTGCCAAAAAGATGTTGAAAAAGCTCTTGAACTTTTTCTCTCAGGCAAATATAAAATTGAAGAATGGCAAAGGCAAGATGTTTATCTTGATGGTAAATTCGCAGGAAGAGCTTCTAATGAAACATGTGTAGGAGAAAGATTAAGATTTGATAAACTTGCAAAGTACAATCTAATGTTTTTAGATGCAGAAAGTGGATTAACTAAACAAGAAACTCAAAGTGGTTCTGGAATTGTTATTGTAACTGGAACAGGTTCAAGTGCATGGCCTGCTGCATTTAAAACATATTCAAGAAGCAACCCATATTTTGAGTTTAGAACATTGCTACCCTATTCAGGAATTATTGGGCAAGGAAAAGCAGGTTATGTTAGAATAGATTACAAAGGGCATGAAGGAAAATTTTCTATAGATACAAAAGAATTTGATTTACCTAGAGACTCGCGGCTCGAAATAAAATTAAGTAAAAACCCATTAAGGGTGATTACCCCGAACTAATATGAAAAATATTTTTTTAAAAACTGATTGTGGAATTATAGGAGGCGGGCTTGCTGGATGTGCTATTGCTTTAGAGATTGCTGATTCTGGTAAAAAAGTTGCGTTATTTGTTAAAAAAAAATTGCAAGAAGATTCTAATAGTTATCTTGCAGCAGGCGGATTAACTGCAATTCCATTAAAAAATGGAAAACCAATTGCTGGAGACTCTTTTGAAAAACATATTGATGATACATTAAAAGCAGGAAAGTTTTTGAATAATAAAAAAATAGTTAAATTTTGCGCAGAAAAATTCTATCCAGAAGTAATCCAATGGCTTGAAAAAAAGGGAGTTGAATTTGATAAAATAAATAATGAATATGACTTGCATAGGGAAGGAGGACATTCTACCAACAGAATATTTCATGTTAAAGATACAACTGGAAAAGCAATAATGGATATTTTAACAAAATTAGTAAAAAATCATCCAAATATTAAATTATATGAAAACCATGTAGCAATAGATTTGATAACAAAAAATAAATTTTTTAAAACTAAAGGAAAAGATAGATGTCTAGGTTTTTATATTTATGATATAAATGAAGATGATATTAAAACAATAAGCTGTGATAGTACATTCATTGCAACAGGAGGTTTGGGAAAAGTTTTCTTGTATACTTCTAATCAAGATATTGCATCTGGAGATGGATTTGCGATGGCATATAGAATTGGTTTGCCTCTTGCAAATATGGAATTTATACAATTTCACCCAACTGTATTTTATGACCCATGCCTTACTAATGAAAGTGAAAGAAGATTTTTATTAACAGAAGCACTAAGGGGAGCAGGAGCTTTTCTCAAACTTGATAAAGATTCAAAAGAAGATTTCGTTTTAAAATATGACCCTCTTGGTTCAAAAGCAACAAGAGATGTTGTATCAAGAGCTGAAGATATGGAAATGAAAAAAAACAAATTAAAAAATATCTGGCTTGACTGTACAAAAATTGAGTCTGAAAGATTAAAGCAGGATTTTAAAAATTCCTATGAATTTTGTTTATCTAAAGGCATAGATTTAATTAAAGAATCAGTCCCAGTTGTTTATGCAGAACACTATTCTAATGGAGGAGTTTTGGTTGGAGAAAATAGTGAAACAAGTATTGAAGACTGTTATTTTATCGGAGAAGTCTCATATACAGGATTGCATGGTGCAACAAGACTTGCAAGTAATTCTGCTCCAGAATGTATTTTATTCGGCAGGTTAGCTGCAAAACATTTCCTTAACAAAGACAATAAAAATTCCAAAGAAGAAATAAAGATTCCCATATGGAAATCAACAACTAATCAGCATATAAAAGACAAAGCAACAATTGAATATTATTGGGAAACAATAAGAAAGACAATGACTTCTTTATGTGGAATTGCCAGAAACAAAGAAAGACTAACTGCTGCAAGAGAAGTACTTCTTGCATTAAAAAAAGACATAAATGAATATTATTGGAATTATAAAATAGAAAAAGACTTTTTGGAAGTAAGAAACATTGCAGAGGTTGCATTAGCAATTGTAGAAAGTGCTCTTGCAAGAAAAGAAACAAGAGCTTGTCATTATAGAGAAGATTTTCCAAAAGAAAACAAGAAATTTTATGGATTAACTCTAATAAAAAAGATTGTAACCCAAAAATACAAAAGATAAAACTAATATGAAATATATAGAATGTCCAGAAGTTTATGAAGGTCAAGAAATGTCTTTGTTTTTAGCTGGTGGCATTAGTAACTGTCCAATCTGGCAACCTGATTTGGCTAGGCTCCTTAAAGAGACTAATTTAGTTATTTTAAATCCGAAAAGAAAACATTTTTCAACAGACAATCTAAATATTGAAGAAGAACAAATAAATTGGGAATACAATCATCTAGCAAAAGCAAGTGCAGTTTCTTTCTGGTTTCCAAAAGAGACACTTTGCCCTATAACGCTGTATGAATTGGGAAAACAAAGCACAGGTAAAAAGCCTCTATTCATAGGAGTTCATGCAGGGTATGTAAGAAGAAGAGATGTGGAAATTCAAACAAGACTTGAAAGACCTGAGATTAAAATTGTTTATTCTTTAGAAAGTTTAGCAGAACAAATAAAGGATTGGGCAAGAACTAATTATCTACTTTAGGTTTCTCGCCTGCCAGGATAATATTTGTTGGAGGATAATTCACAATTGTTAAGTCTTTGCCTTTTTGCTTGAAGATTGTAATTTTTCCATTATACATTTTCTCTATAATATAATTGCTTTTGAATGGATGTGATCCTGCAACAATCTCAAAACCAATTTTCTTTAATTCTTTTTTCCAATCACTAAAATTCCAAAATCCAAATTCTTCATGCATTTCACTTTGCCAATTGTCAGTATAACTCATTTTGCTCATAAACTCATACGCATCACTTAATGTGGTTTCTATAAGCTTTTTTCTGTTAATTTTCTTTTCTCTGAATTTTATTTTTCTTGGGATAAAATCTTTAACAAATCTATGAAATTTTGCATAAGTTGAAAGAGACTTAATATCTCCTAAGTTTTTTCCATCCTTTTCATTTAATTCTAATAAAACTTTTTCTTTTCCTTTTTCTGGACCAACAACATCTCTGATAACTATTCTCCCCCCCGGAGCAAGTTGATTGTAAGTATTCCTCAAAACTTTTCTTAAAGCTTCTTTGTTTATATAAGAATAAATTTCGTGCAGAACAGATGAATAAATAAAAGTGTTTATAGTATTTTTTTTAAAGTTCTGGTCTAATATATTTCTTCTATAAAAATAAACAAAGGGGTTTGGGTATTGTTGCAATTTACAATATTCATAAAACTTCCTTGTGGCTTCTATGCCTATAACATCTGATTCCTCAAAATATTTTGATAGGTGCCAAATTAAAGCTCCTGTTCCGCAACCAGCATCAATTATTTTTCCTTGAATAACAAAGGGGTTTATATCATTAAATTTAAACTCAATATTTTGGTCCATCCCTCTTGCATAACTATTATAATCTCTTGTATCTGTTAAATCTGCATCTTCATTAATCAAAGAGTCCTTGAATAATTCAAGAATACTGTCTCCTAAATTGTATTCTAAATATACGTCTTGAGTTGCCTGAGAAGCAAATTCTTTCCATTTTAAATCTGTTCTCCAGTTTTTTCCAGCCTTAACTAACAAATCTACAACTTCATATGGCCTTAAATTTGAATACTTGTCTTTTTTTGCATCTAATAATTCTACAGGCAGGTTATCAAATTTTAATTTTTTAAATAAATTAATAACTGGAGGAGTTGAACATGCTAAGATTGTATTTTTAGATGTTAGTTTTTCTCCTCCCTGGTATTCTATTTGATGAAGTAGATATTCTGCAAACTTTTTAGTTTGATTAACATCTGGAATGGGATAAATTTTAACTTCGCAAGGCAAGTCTCTTGAAAATTTCTCTATAGCTAAAACTCGCAGATAAAGTGGAATAGGATTCCTTCTAGTATTAGCATGGTCTGAAGAAGTTATTGCAAAAATTATCCTATCAACTTTCTCTCTATTAATTCCTCTATCAATAATGCTTCTTAGGTAACTATATTGAAACTTAGTTAGCATGTGATGTCTTCCAGGAAAAAGCATTGTTATCATATCTAGTTTAAAGAATAAAACTTTAAATACCTTATTGTTTTATGAACACTATGGAAGATAACATCCATAAATATGAGAAACCTTCTGTTACGGCAGATATAGTTATTTATACAATACAAAATAATGATTTGAAAATTTTGTTAGTTAAAAGAGGTATTACGCCTTTTAAAGATAAATGGGCAATTCCAGGAGGATTTGTTAGAATTCATGAATCTCTGGAAGATGCTGCAAAAAGAGAGTTAGAAGAAGAAACTGGAGTTAAAGATGTTTATCTTGAACAATTGTATAGTTTTGGAGATCCTAAGAGAGATCCAAGAGGAAGAGTTATTACAGTTGCTTACATGACTTTAATAAATTCTGAAAAAATAAAACTTAATGCTGCAACAGATGTTTCAGAAGTTCGGTGGTTCTCTGTAAAAAAGATTCCCCAGCTTGCATTTGACCATAAGAAGATACTTGATTATTCATTAAAAAGATTAAAATGGAAATTTGAATACACAACAGTTGCTTTCTCACTATTGCCAGAAAAGTTTACTATAGGCCAAATTCAGAAGATTTATGAGATTATTTTTGACAAGAAGTTTGATAAAAGAAATTTTGCAAAAAAGATTCTATCTTTAGATATTTTGAAGAAAGAGGAGATGAAAAAAAATGTTTCTCACAGGCCTCCAATGCTCTATTCCCTAAAAAAAGATATTGGAGAAATTGTTGAAATTTTATAAACTGGTTTAGAAATCCAGGTATGTACACAAATACGATAATGCTTAAATAACCAATTCTGATGTTTTTTGAATGAAGGAGATGCATCTAAGCGAGAGACCCTCAAGAAATAGAGAATTATTGGGCAATGTAAGTGAATATTACTTTAATATAATCCTGAATCCTCCATTTTCCCCACATCCCCAGGTAGTAAGGCATATTAGGGTAACTACTTATGTAGATAAGGTGTTAGATGGGTGGGCTATTTTGGCTAGTTCAAGAGAAGAAGTTGGCATAGATTCATGGTCTGGCGGGAGACAGTACGGACCCAAATTAGAGACGGCGCAGTTTGGATCAGAGGCAATTTCTGATTTAGCTAGAGTTGACAGGAGAGTTTATGATAGAGCAAGAGAAGAGCTCGAGGGCTTTCAAAGGCAAGGGCATCAGTTTGAGATAAGGGATAATACAAAATATGCTGCTGAGACAGCAGTTGCTCAACCTTAGAAATCCAGTGTTTTCTGCTCTTTTTTAGCGCAAACTTGTTTCCAAGTGCTCCAGGTTTCTCTGAAAATTCCGTCATGCTTGTGTTTTTCTGCATACTCTTTTAGGAATTTGCAGGTTAGAGGGTCACTTGGATATCCGCTTCCGAAATCAACTCCAACTAGCTTTTTTATTTTTTCTACTTCTGCATCTCGTGTTGTTTTTGCTAAAATGCTTGCTGCTGAACAGGAGACATGATTCTGATCTGCCTTGTGTTCGCAGTGAATTTCTAAGTTATCTTTATTTTCTATATAGCCTTCAAGAACATTCTGCCATGCCTTAAGATTTGGGCTTGGAGTGTCAATATAGACTAGAATTTTTCCTTGTGCCTTATTTACTTTATTAATAATCTCTGCTGCTTTTTGAGCTTCGATTGTATTCAAATTAACCCCGTTCTTGTTTTTTTCTGTAATTTCATTAGGAAATGTTAAAGTTATTTCAAATGCGAGGGCTTTTTCTTTTATTATCCGGGCTAGTTCTTGCCTCTTTTTAGGTGAAATCTGTTTAGAATCTTTTATCCCTAATTTTTTGAATTCTTCTTCAATTTCTTCATCAACTAAGCATCCAGCTAGGACCATTGGGCCTATGACTGGGCCTATAGGCGAACAACTAAAAGTTATTCTCTGCCTGCGTCGTCAATTCCCAACTTTAGATGTACTTTCTCTAATCTTTCCATTTTCAGGTTAGATTAATTTTCTTTTTAAATATACGCATTGGAAAAAATTAAATATCTAGAAATGCTTAATTTAGGGATGGAAAAAGAGGATAAAATAGCTGAGTTTATAGGAATCATGCTGGGAGATGGCAGTATTGGGATTTACGACTTTGAACAGGAGGGTAAGAAAAAGCGAATGCACCAGTTAAAAGTTACTCTCGACTCAAGAAATAAAGAATACGCTAAATATGTTGCAAAACTCATTGAGAACGTTCTTGATGAAGAACCTAAGATTTTCTTTAAGAAAAAAGAAAATGCGGTGGACATAAGAGTTTTTAAGAAAGAAAAGGTTCTTTACGCATTAGACTCTCTTGGGCTTAAAATCTCTCCTAAGTGGGAAAATATGGAAATCCCAGGAGATTACACTAAGGGAAAACTCGGCTTGCTTGTTCTAAGAGGATTATTTGACACTGATGGTTCTGTGACTGTCTTTAACAACAACGGAATAAGTTATCCCAGAATTGAGATTAGAGTCTGCCCTTGCCCTGCAAAAAATCAATTTATTAGCATCCTAAATGAAGCAGGTTTTAATTACAAAATTCAAGAATTAGAGAAGGGCAAGATTAAGATAAGGATAAGCGGAAAATATGAGCTTAAAAAATGGTTTAGTCTTGTTGGGAGTTCTAATAAGCTTTACATTGAGAGAGCAATGCCTTTTTTGCAAGAGAAAGGTTTATAAGTGAAAATCGGGGAGATAGTATATAGCGGGGTGGAGCAGCCTGGTTAGCTCGCAGATTTGTGAAAACAAAGCGAATGGCCCATAACCCTGAGGTCGCGCGGTTCAAATCCCGCCCCCGCTATTTTTAATGAAAAAGAGGGAAGATGATAAGCATAAAGATAATCTTGATAAGCCTGATGATTGTAGAGATTACTACCCTGATTATGAGATTTGGGTTTCATAGACAGAGCAGGGATTATTATTCTAACAGCCTTAATAAGAAGTGGGGGAGATACAAATTTCACTGGCATCACTTATTCCTCGGATTGTTGATTGTGCCAGTCTCTCTTGCATTCAGCGGGATGTTTGAGAGATTTTTGTTTAATCTTGGCTTGGGAATAGTTCTATCAGATTTAGTTCATCATTTTATAGTTCTGAATATTTTAGTTGGAGAGAGTGAGTTTCATCTTATTTACAAGAATAAGGACTTCTGTCCTGAAGATGGAATTCTAACTAGAAGAAGTAAAATTCTAAATAAGTTTACAAAAGAGGTTTAGATGAGTGGAAAAGGTTATGGGAAGAAATTGATTGGGAAGGCTGATGTTTATATTCACGAGAAAGGCAAGAGCAATGCAAGAATAACTCATGTTGATATTGAACTTGATGCTTTAAACAAGATTGTAAAGCCAGGAGAGGCAACTTATGTTCGGGGAAAAGAGGGGGGAGTTTTCATTGGCTTGAAAAAAGAAATGATACAGAGAATTGAGAATTCTCTGTCTCCCAAACTTCACGAAGCAAAGAAGAAGTTTGTGATTAAACGAGCTGGGAAAATTTTAGAAAAATGAACCTCTTCGGGCTAAAGCCCGATGTATCATTACGCAAGGATGCCATGAGAAAACAAAATAATAAAACAAATTCAAAAATTAAACCTGAAGGCAGGGGTATCTTGCCTAAGTTACAATGAAGCAAAAAGAGAGAATAGTAAACTGGCCGAATTTCTTCACTACACTCAGAGTGATAATCACTTTTGTGATAGTTTATGCTGTATTCACTGATGTAAGCATATTCTCTATTGCTGTTCTTTTTGTTATCGGGATGATAACTGATGCTATTGATGGGAATATAGCTAGAATTTGGAATATGAAGACAGAGTTTGGAAGAAGATATGACCAGTTTGCAGACAGATTCCTGCTTGTTGCAACTGTTATTTCTTTTATGGTACACTACCCGATGACTGGGTATTTTGGCAGAGAGCAGATATACCAGATGTTTATTATGCTTGCGCGGGAGATTATTGGATTTCCTTTTGCTGTTGCCTATTTTATCTTAAGCAAGCATTGGACTCCGCATGCCACTCATATTGCAAAGGCAACTACTGTTCTGCAGGCAATTGCACTGCCAGCAATAGTTTTTAAGATGAGCATTGCGTGGCCTTTTGCGATAACTACGGGTATAATCGGGGCATTTTCTGCTCTGAACTATATCAGGGATTTGAAAGAGGTTTATAGAAAGAGGGGTTTGTAGAGACTAGAACTCTAGTAAGATTTATAATAAACCTTTAAGAAAGGTTTCCAAAGGCAAACACTTACTCGCTTTACTCGTAAGGTTTATAAGTTGTTTATTCGTGGCTTTTTTGCTCAGCCCACATGGCCCAACGGTACGGCGACAGATTGCTAATCTGTTTTCCGCAAGGATTTCCAAGTTCGACTCTTGGTGTGGGCGTAATGGGGATTGAAAAATCCCCAATTATAATCACAGTCGAACTTGTTAAACAAGTTCGAACTCTTGGGAAAAAATTTCCAGTTCATGGTAAAATAATACAGATTGAGAACTGGAAATTTTTTGTGTGGGCGTAAATGCTATTGAGAGAAGCGAGATAGCATACCACAAATATGCTGGAGTCGAGTTACCACGATTGTTCGACTCCGAACAAAGCCGCGAGAGTTTATTTCTTTTTTTATTTACGAGCGGGTTTGTGAGTTGGGTGTGGGCGTCCTACTCTCGGTTTGAGCATTTATTACAATAATGTTTTTATAGCTTTATTGTCTAAATAAGACATTAAAAATAATTTTGATTGTTTTGGGTATTCTTGTATCGCTATTTCTAATTAACTTGTTATTCCACTTTATTGTTAATCGCTGGTCTAACTCTTTCACTCCTTCAAGTAACTCTGGAATCTGTGCTGATATTTGCAGAGAAGTAAATGCTGATAATTCGTTTTATAACGAATCTAATTCCGGTTGTATTTGCTATAAACAATGTCAAATAGTCAAACAAACAATTATTGGTAAATAATGTATCACCTTTGAATAGGGTGTGGTGCGGGTGTTTTCAATTTACTGGCATTAATTTTAGTTTTGAGAAATATTTATAAATACTGAATTCGAAGTAAACCTATGAAAATGAGGTGTGGAGTCATGCTTGGCTTGGTTTTTGTCATGCTAGCATGCTCTTTTGTGAGTGCTGCAACTACTGAAATTAATGTTAAAACATTAAAGAATGTAAGGGTGAGTATCTTTATCTTAAATCCTGCAGAAGTTTATGGATTGTATGATAGTTATCACATTAACTCTGGAGAAGAGGCATTTGTCTCTGTGAGTTTTACAGGAGACTACAACCAAATCAAGTTAAGAGTCCAGCTGCAAGAGGGAAATAATATCTTGTTATTAGAAAAGTTTGATGAAGAACCTTTTGAAACAGGCTCTCCACTCTACTTGCAGGTTATTCCAGGAATGGTGTCAAAGAACTATCTAGAAGCAGAGGAAGTAGCTATAGAGAATTCTACAGAAGAGGCGAGTGAGGAATTAATCCAAGAGAGCACGGTTGTGGAAGAGAGTGCTAAGACTAACAATGAGTCTCTGACTGGTTTTGCAGTTACAGCTAAGGGAAATCCTAGGTCTAATCTAATGTATTATATTGTCGGGGTAATTGTTCTTGTCTCTCTAGTTGGTTTTGTGCTAATTAAGATTTTCAGGAGATCTTCGTTTGATTCTTATGAGGGAAACAGCAAGGGATTTCAGAGAATATCTAGTCCACCATCAACTCCTGGAGAGAGTTCTGCGCTTCAGATTAGATTGCTCGAGATGCAGAATGAACTGGCACAGGCTAAAACAGAGTTGTCTAGAATGAAGAATGCAAGCAGGATTCAAGAGATTGAGAAGAGAATAGAAGAAGAGAAAAGAGAGATTGAGAAGTTGAGCAAACAATAAGATTTTTTGATGGAATATACAAATGAAATTATCAGTTTTATCTTCGGGGAGCAGCGGGAATTGTTTTTATATTGAAAACAGAGATCGTGCGATACTAGTTGATGCTGGAATCTCGTGCAAGCAGATTGTCCAGAGACTTGGAAAGATTGGGAGGAGTCCTGGAAAGATTAGGGGTGTTTTTATAACTCATGAGCATACAGACCACTTACGGGGGGCAGATGTATTTTCCCGCAATTTCAATATTCCTATCTTTGCAACTAAAAAGACAGCTAAGAGCGGTTTTTTATGTTCTGATGAGAGTTTGATAAACACTATTAAGAATGATGAGACTGTTAAGC
Organism: Nanobdellota archaeon; assembly: GCA_018901625.1. Taxonomy (GTDB): domain Archaea; phylum Nanobdellota; class Nanobdellia; order Pacearchaeales; family GW2011-AR1; genus JAHIEM01. Next base: position 15,781 of record JAHIEM010000051.1, on the reverse strand, counting down.
TTGGAGAGATTAGTGTTGAAGCATTTTCTAAGTCTCATAGGGCGAGTGATCCTGTGTCATATAATGTTTTTAATGGGAGAAAGGTTTCTATAATAACTGATTTGGGCAGGTGCTGCAATAATGTGGTTGATAGTGTTTCTGATTCTAATCTCTTGTGTTTAGAAGCTAATCATGACATTGCAATGCTTGAAAACGGACCCTATCCCTGGCACCTGAAGAAGTGGATTTCCAGTGATTCCGGGCACTTGTCTAATACTCAGGCAGGTTTATTGCTGCTTGAACATGGGAATCACAGGCTTAAGAACATACTTCTTTCGCATCTAAGCCAGACAAATAATACTCCAGAAATTGCTTTTAGCACAGTATCCAGGCTTATCAGAGAGAGGTCTAATTTCTCTCCACGCGTGTTTGCTATGGGGCGGGGTGAGACAAGCAGGCTGATGAGAGTATAGCAAAGTATATAAACTAATAAAAAAAATATAAGAATGGAAAAAGATGTTGGCAAGATAGCAAAGAATTCTGAGATAGACATTGTTGTGAGAATTGATGATTATGGAGGAAAGAAGGGGCTTACTATACGCGAGTTTGTTTCAAGTGAAAAATATACTGGTTTTACTAAGAGCGGGACTAGAATACCTGCAGAGAAGTTTCTTGAGTTCAGAGAGATGATAAATTCCATTAGCTTGGATGATATGAAGCAGGAATCTGGAGATGAAAAGAAAGAATCTGCAGAAGACAGTGAAGAAGGGCTGCTTTAGATTTCTTATAAAAAAATTTATAAATCTGGGGGAGTTTAGATTATTGGGGTGAAGAACCTCAGTAAGTTCTGATATATTAACATGGCAAGATATGATTTGCATACGCACTTGTTCACAACATGGGAACAGGGAAGATATAGCTTAGAGAGAGCTGGGAGAGATGCAGATTACATTATCGGGGCTGTTAAGAGCGCCAAACTTGATGGGATAGCTCTTGTTAATTTTGAGGATATAAGATTTGAGGAGTTTGCAGCTTCTGCAAGAGGGCATTTGGGGAGATACAGGCTCATGAGAGAGATTGGAAATGCGCTTTCGTTTACAGATGAAGAGAGCGTGTTTAGAGTAATACGCGGACAGGAGATTCCTACTTTGCAGGGGCATGTTTTAGCTCTGGCAGGAGACAGCTTCAGAAGAATTCCAAGTGGATTGGGCTTGAAAGAGACACTAAAACAGATAGCTAATCTCGGGGCAGTTGCAATTGCTGACCACTACAAAAATCTTCAGGGGGTGGGAATAAAAAACCTTGTTGAGAATTCTGCAAGTTTTCAGGGTTATGAACAGTTCAATGCTAATTTTGAAATTGTGCCTAGAGAAGATTTTACAGAGCTTTTTAGACACGGATTAAATGGAATTTCTGTTTCAGATTCTCATAATAAAAGAGATTTAGGAAACGGGCATGTTGAGACTGAACTAGATTTTTCAAGTGAGGATAGTTTAAGAGATTCTTTAAAAGAAAAAATTAACTCAGGGAGGTTTATTGCTGCAATGAGAAAGAGAAATTCTTTGTTTTCGGTTGCAGAGCATGCGGGTATTGCATTATATGATTCTTGGGCAAGAAAAAGATTCAAGTGGCTTGAGGATTAACTTTTTAAACATATCTTTCTTGGTAGGATTATGAAAAAAGAGGCTAAGATTGAAAGTGTCTTGAAGGTTAAGAGATTTTTTCACGATGTTTCTCTGCCTGAATATGCGCTTGAGAGTGATGTTGGGTTTGATATAAGAGCTAATGAGACTGTTAATCTTGCGCCATTTGAACAGAAGACAGTCAGGACAGGGCTGGCGATTGAGATACCTGAAGGTTGTGTTGGGTTGATTCGGGACAGAGCAGGAATCACAACTAAGATGAATGTTCACACTGCTGCTGGGACATTTGACCCTGCGTATAGGGGAGAGATTTCTATTGTTCTGATAAACTTTGGGGAAGAAAGCGTGCAAATTGAAAAGGGGATGAGGGTTGCGCAGATGATAGTTATTCCTGTTAAAAAGGTAAAGATAACTGAGGTTAAGAGTTTGCCTGTTTCTAGCAGGTATGACCGGGGTTTTGGGAGCACTGGAATTAAACACATGATTAAACAGATTTCTGATTTGTAAGATGAAGATAAGCGAGATTATGAATAAAGCCCTTGCAATTGAGGAGAAGACTAGCCTGAAAGAGGCTGCCAAGATTATGTCTGACAAGAATGTTGGGGGATTGATTGTTATGAAGGGAGATAAAGTTTCTGGAATTGTTTCTGAGTCTGATATCTTGAAGAGTGTTTCTAATCTTGGGAAAAAGGTTTCTGAGGTTATGAACAAGAAAGTTATAAGCATAGACAAGAGTGATAGTGTTGAAGATGCTGCAGAGATTATGGCTCAGAACAAGATAAAGAGGCTGCCTGTTTTCAGCAAGGGAGAGTTAGTCGGAATAGTTACTGCTACTGACATTCTTGCGCATTCTGAAGCTATAAATGATGATTTTTTCTTTGACTGAAAAATCTTCAAAGCAAATGAAATCAGGCGCGAACTTGCAGTTTCATATAACATCGCGATTAAAAGAAGTTCAAAATTTGAGGCATCCCACAAATTTTGAATTTGGACGGAACGAGTGCAACGGAGTGGAGTCTTTTAAGTGCTGTTAAATACTCCCGTTAGGGACGAGGAATAGCTGCAAGCGGTTTTTGCGAAGCAAAAAATTCCGAAGAGTAAGTGCAGATTTGTGGATGGCGGGACGCCAGTAAATCCCAATAAATAAAGAGGGTTTGCCGATTTTTTGCTTCTTTTTTCTAAAAAGAAGGTTGAGATGGGGCGTAGATTTTTATTTTAACTGTTTAATATCTTTTCAGCTCTTCTAGAAAGTTTCACACCTTTAGACTGAAGAATTTTAAGAACTTCTGCGAGCAATTCTTTTTTAACAATATTTCCGTATCTTGTTGAAATTCTTCCTTTAACATGGAAAATTATATTCCGAGCTATGCCAAAATTGTAAACATCTACTAGTTTCAATTGAGAATAAGACAATTCTTCTCTTTTAATCCAAGTCAAAATAATTTTATCATCTGTTAATTCTACTTTGGCAGTAAGTTGGGGTCCGCCAGTTCTAAGTCCGAAAGGAATCCTTAAACAAGATAATCCCCACCCTCTGCTTTTAAGATAAAAAGTTAGAGGCAATAAATTAGTTTTACTTTTAATAGCTGTTTGAACATTTTTTAAAGAGTTATCATTAACCCCATAATATTTACGAAGAGCCCATATAGCTACGAAGATAAATAAAATAAATACAATAATGAATCCAAGAATTCCTATTATGATAAAAGTTTCCATAATCCCTACTCCACATTTATTAAATTTATATTCACATTGTCTGGAACATTTAATATCTTAGCAAGACAATCTTGACCAATTTGTTTTCCATTAACTAAGGAATATGAATCCATTGCTGAGGACTTTCCTACTTTGATATCTTTTGCAAATTGAATTAAAAGATTCTTTGGCATAGCAGGTACTGCTTTCTCAATATAACATTCTGTAAAAGCAAGACATCTAGAATCATCAACATAAAATCTATTACATATGGAAGTTGGATTTTGATTATAGCTTTCAACTATAATCTTTCTGGCTTGAGATTCAGACATATAGACAAATGAAAAATAATATACTCCAATGATTAAGAGAAAAATAATTGCAATAATTCCTATGATTAAACTCTTCTTCATAAGTAAACAATATTAATAGACTTTATAAAACTTCTTTTTTTAGCCCCATCTCAAAAATCAAAAACTGAAAAATATTTGGGTGTAACGAAGTGAAACCTCTTATCGTTTGTTAGACGAAATTTGTTAAAATTTTGTTGGTGTCTTTCTCGGTCCGATAAAAGAAGTATTTTTCTGTTTTTATCTCGCTGAAAGCGACTAATTGTGCGAAGCACTGAGGCAAACCCCCCTCTATCTGGGGGGTAGTCGGGGGATTTACAAATCTGCACTTATTGAGTTGAACATTAAGTTTGAACAATTATTATCCTGGTGTGATTGCAGAGTAATTATTCCTTATCTGAAGATATTGGGCATATCTGTTTTAATTATTTAATGGACTTTTGCAATGAAGGGCATATTTTGGATATATTTAATAACTAATCTCTTTTATTCAGTTTATGTATAATCTCACAAGAAAAGAACTAAAAATCCTGAGAAAACTTAACACGCCAAAGAAAATCCAGGATTTTTTAAATAAACTTGAAATTAATTTTGAGCCTGACGGAGACACGTGCATCTCTCCGAGAGCTGTACTGAAAACTGGAAAATGCCACTGCATTGAAGGGGCTATGCTGGCTGCTCTTGCTTTTAAATTACAGGGTAAAAAGGCACTGGTTGTTGATCTCACAGCAACTCAGTCTGATTTTGACCATGTGGTTGCGGTATTTCGCGAGAATGGCAAATGGGGAGCTGTTTCCAAGACAAATCATGCTGTTTTAAGATATAGAGAGCCTGTTTACAGGGATATCCGCGAGCTTGTGATGAGTTTTTTTCACGAGTATTTTACTGACAGCGGGAAAAAAACACTGCGCTCGTACTCTATGCCTATTGATTTAATTGAGAAATTTGGAGTTGAGTGGATAACTAAGGAAGAGAATTTGTGGGAGATTCCAGAATATCTAGCTTCGTGCAGGCATTATAAAGTTCTGAATAAGAAGCAGATAAAAAACCTTAGAAGGGCTGATAAAATTGAGATTGAAGCTGGGAAGCTGGTTGAGTTTAAGAAAGATTGAATAAACTCGCGGCATTTTTCCAGATTTGCTCTGCTACTTCTTCTTCAGTGAGATTTTTTATTTTTGCTATCTCTTTAATAGTTACTCTGATATTTGCTGGCTCGTTTCTCTCTCCAGCAACAGGAGAAAGATAGGGAGAATCTGTTTCTGTTAACAGCTGTTCTAATGGAACTAATTCAACTAAAGTCTGAAAATGCTGCAATCTTGTTATTATTGGGGGAATAGAAAAATACCATTTATTGCTTGCTGCTCTTTTAATGAGATGCTTTCTACCCATGAAGCAGTGCAAAATAACCTTTTTCATATTTAATTTTTCAAGGATTTCAACACAATCTAATTCAGCTTTTCTTGTATGAATAATAACTGGCAAATCCAACTCGCGAGCAACCTTTAAAATTTTTTTAAAATTATCTTTCTGCTCTTGTTTTATCTCATCGCTTTGAAATTCAGGCCAATTATAATCTAATCCAATTTCTCCAATTGCTACGCATCTATTTTTGTTGTTTTCTATCCAAGCAAGTTCTTTGTCAATGTCTACTGGCTCTGTGTCTCGAGAAAATCCTGTTGCTTCGCCTGATTCGAGCTCTTTTGCAAGGGCATCAAGAGGATAGATGCCGAATGTGACTTTTATTACATCAGGATATTTTTCTTGCAGTTCTAAAACCTTTCGATTTGTTTTTTTATTTACTCCAGAGATTACTGCTGTAACATTATACTCCCTGCATCTTTCTATAACTTCGTCTAGGTCGTCTTCGTATTTCGTATTATCTAAATGTGCGTGTATGTCTATTAGTCTCACTTTCTTTCTACCTCTTTTCCATCTAAAATCAAAGTAGATGGCTGTCCGTCTAACTTCCCAGAATCAACGATAACATCAACTTTATTTAAAATCTCTTTATTAACTTCTTCTATGCAAGTTGCAAACTTCTCTCCTGATAAATTAACAGAAGTTGTTATAAACGGCACATCAGCTTCTTTGATATTCTCAACAAACTCGTGAGCAGGAATTCTCACTCCAATTGTATCATTATCAGAAATCCATTTTAAAAAATCTGGATTTTTCTTTTTTAAAATTATTGTGTAATGTCCTGGAAGATATTTTTCTAAATCACAATCAACAATACAATTTTCATAAATCCAGTCAAAACTTGGAGCAATAACTGAAAATGGCTTGCTGTCTCTATTTTTAATCTGCCTTATTTTTTCAACTGCCTGCTTATTTGTTGCATCACAGCCAATTCCATAAATTGTGTCTGTTGGATAAATAAATATTTTCCCTGATTTTATTGATTCAACCATATTTTTATTTTCCATAAAAATTAAATACTTCAAGTGTTTAAAAATATAACCATGGGCTTGATTAAAAAACTTGGTTTTGCAGGATGGCTTATTTCAGGGGCAGCTGCCCTTTATTCTGGTTATAATGCTCTTTCAAATTTCTTAAAATTATCTGAATATAATCCTGTAGAAATAGCTGAGCAGTTAAAAAAACCACAAGCTGTTCAAATATCAGAAGAATCTCTTAAAAGAGGAAGAGAAGCTGGTTTTTATCTTACATCAACAATGATTAGCGGGGGAATTTTTGCATTTGGAGGATTATGCTTTCTTACTGATTACTTGTTAGGACCGCCAGAAATGTCCTTAAAGAGGGTTAGAGATACAAAGCCAAAGAAAATTAAAATTGGAAGCAGGAAGAGAGTTGAACATCCAGATGACCCCCATCCAAAAGAAGTTTATGAATTAGGCAGAAGAAGATAATATGCTTTTGTCAGCTCTCTTTTCAATTGCAAAATCTTTTAAACTCAATCCTGTTTGATAAATAATGATTGTATTAATAATAGCATTAATGCTTGCAACATCATTCCCAGTTGGATACTTGCTAGCCTATCTATGCAAGGAGGAGCTTGTTAATGGGAGAAGGTGGTTTAAATTAATTTCTTGGTTGAGTGCAGGCTTAATTTTGGGATTGCTTGTGTTTTATAGGGATTTTTCAGTAATCTTAACTCTGGCATATATCTGCATTGTTTCTCTAATTTCTGTGCATAAAAGCTTTGATAAGAAGTTTGTAAAATAAAAATGGTGTATGAATTTTTTGAGCAGGCAAGACAGCATTTTATTGAGTTTGATAAATATTATGCTATTGGTGCTGCAGCAATTTCTTATATTTTTGGAGCATGGGTGTGCTGCAGCTTATCTGCAGACCTGAGAAATATGTGGAAAGAGGAGATTAAGCTGGATATCCGGAGAGGAAAAAAGAAAAGCTTAATCTCCAAGATTAAGGATAGTTAGTTTTATTAATCATATTCTTCTTGTGATTTTATGTTTTATCTGATTGGATTAGGTTTGAATTTGAACTCACTTACTCGGGAAGCTCTCTCTGCTTTGAAAAAGTGCAAGAAGATTTACTTAGAAAACTACACAGTTGATTTTCCTTATACTCTTGAAGAATTAAGAGAGGAGACTGGGGAGTTTGAAGAGGTTGGAAGAGAATTTGTGGAAAAAGAAGAATTTGTTCTTGAAGCTAGAAAGAAAGATATTGCTCTTCTTGTTTATGGCGACGTACTCGCGGCAACTACTCATATCTCGCTTGTTCTGAGATGCGAGAAGGAAGAGATAAAATATAAGATAATTCATAATGCTGGTATTTTTAATGCAATTTCTGAGACAGGACTGCAGATGTACAAGTTTGGCAAGACTGCCTCGCTTCCTAAATGGCAGGAGAATTTTACTCCGGATAGTTTTGCAGAGATAATTAGGGATAATTTGAAGATTAAGGCGCACACTTTGTTGCTTGTGGATATTGGGCTTGATTTTAAGAAAGCCAGAGAGGAGTTAAGAACAGCGTGCGGGAATAAAAAAGTTTTTCTTGACAAGATACTTGTGTGCTCTAGTATGGGGACTGATAAGAAGAAGATTTATTATGAGAGATTAGACAACTTGCCTGAAGACATAGAGAGACCATTTTGCTTAATCATTCCCTCTAATTTGCACGAGATGGAAAAAACCGCTCTGGCTGAACTTGCTAATTTGTAGAAGTGGCAAGTTTTAAAAACCAGAAATAACTTAGGAGTACATGAAAAAGGGTGATGGAGAGAGAATAGCTAGTGGAATCTCTGGTTTTGATGAATTATGCGAGGGAGGATTTAAGCAGGGGAGTGTTAATCTAATTAGTGGGGAAGCTGGAACTGGCAAGACTACATTCATGCTTCAGTTTATTTATACTGGGGCAGGTGTTCATGGCGAGAAAGGAGTATTTATTAGCCTCGGACAGGAGACTAGAGAAATTCGGGAAGATGCTGGTTCTTTTGGGTGGGATATTGCTAAATTAGAATCAAGTGATAAAGTTAGATTAGTTGCAATTTCTCCTAAGAAGAGCTTGAAGAGTATAAGAGAGGAGATTCACGAGCTGATTTCCAAACCTGGTGTGAAAAGAGCCTGTATTGACTGTCTAGAATTAGTTAATTCTGAAAAAGAGATTGAGGTGCGTGAGTTTGTAATAGACCTAGTTTCCTGCATTAAAAAATCTGGAGTGAGTGTGCTGATGTCGCATGGCGAGAGTGAGAAAAATAATGGTTTGATGCTTCTTAAATCACTTGCAGACGGAATTATTCAGTTTTACTCTTCTGGAGAGGATGAAGAGACTGATCGCATGTTTAAGATAGTAAAGATGAGGCAGACATCTCATTCAAGGGGGCATAATCTCTTTGAGGTAACTGATAAGGGGATAATCGTATATGAGTGAGAATTATGTTATATGATTATTAATAATCCTCTCTAAATTTAACTTTTTTGCGATAAATTTAAATACGCAATCCTCATTGCATAATCATGGCTATGAACAAGAGTTTTGGTTCTAGAATGTTGAACATAGCTTGCATGATAGTTATTATTTGATTGCAACCACTAAACTGGTTGCTGCAACTTCTTATGAGCTTAGAGATTTATGACTGCACATTAAGGGAAGGGGAACAGGCAGCTGGAGCTAGTTTTAGCCTTGAAAGCAGGCTGGAACTTGTTAAAAAACTTGATGAGTTTGGAGTTGATTATATTGAGATTGGCTGGCCTATTGTCTCAGAAGAGGTTGTTGAGGCAATAAAACAGAGCAGGAAGATAGTTCAGAAATCAAAGATTGTTGCATTTGGCTCAACTTCTTTAGTTGAAAATCCTGAGCAGGACAAGAATCTTGATTCAATTATTAAATCAGGGGCAGGTTATGCTTGCATATTCGGAAAAACTGATTTAGAGCATGTTGAGAGGCAATTAAGGCTTAGTGCAGAAGAGAATCTAGTGAGGATTGCCAGGAGCATAGAGTTTTTGAGAGCAAGAGGGATTCGTGTTTTCTATGATGCAGAGCACTTTTTTGATGCATTCAAGAAACATAAAGATTATGCAATAAAAACTTTGGAAGCTGCAATAAACGCGGGCGCTGAGAGAATAATACTCTGTGATACAAATGGGGGAATTCTTCCTGAAGAAGCAAGAGAGATTGTTGAAGAAACTAAAAAAAAGCTGGTTGAAATGAAATTAGAACCAAACATGGGAGTTCATTTTCACAATGACTGCGGGCTGGCTCTTGCAAATACACTTGCGAGCTTGAATTATATCTGCCAGGTGCAGGGAACAATTAACGGAACTGGTGAGAGAGTGGGAAACTTGAATCTTTCTGAGTTTATTCCGGTTTATATGAAAAAATTAGGCGAGAAAACTAGGATTAATCTGAAGATGTTGAAAGAGCTTAATGAAGAAGCATATAGGCTGAGTGGAATGGATATTCCTGACAGCAGGGCATTTGTTGGAGATAGCGCATTTGCGCATAAGGGGGGAGTTCATATAGACGCCACAAATAAAGGCGCAAGCTATGAGCACATTGTTCCTGAGGATGTTGGGAACAGGAGGCTTGCATTTCTTAATACTCTGGGGGGAAGAAGCGGAGTAATTAGTACTGCCAGAGAGTTTGGATATTTGCTAGATAAGAATGATTTTGGAATTAAAGAGAAGATTGAAAGATTATTTGAGGAGCTTGAGATGATGGAGAGAAGAGGTTATAGAGCAGGAACAGTCAAAGCAGAGCAATTTTTACTGATTGAGAAATATTTTGGAGAACTAGACAATTGTTTTGAGATAGAGAGGTGGAAAGTTGAGACAGAAAAAGAGGGAAATTCTGAAAGGAGCAAGTTTTATGCCATGTGCAGAATTAATGGGAATTCATTTGAGGGAAGCATTGAGCTTGAGGGAGGGCCTGTTGATGCAGCATATAAGACAATTTCTGCTCTGCTCGAGAAGAGATATCCCCAGATTAAAAAACTGAATTTACTTGACTTTCATGTTGGAATAGCCAGGAGCCATAGGGAAGAGAGCACAGTAAGGACAGTGATAAGCTTTTGTGACGGGGAAAAGTTCCAGACAGTTGGAGTTGACAGCAATATAATCCAGTCTGCTATTGAAGCTCTGACAAAGGGGTTTAGATATTACCTAAATAGGGCAAGAAAAGGTATTTAAATCAGGATTCAAGTTTATATAAGATGTATGATTTTAAGAAGATTGAGGAAGAGGCAAGAAAACTTGTAAGCAAGAAAGATATAGAAAAGGCAGTTTCTAATGATAAGAAGAGGAAAAAATTATTCAGTTTTCTTGAAGGGCCTCCAACTGCGAATGCGCCTCCCGGACTTCATCATTTAGAGGTTAGAACTTTCAAGGACATTATAAATAAGTTTAGATATATGAAAGGATTTAATGTGCCAAGAAAGGCGGGGTGGGACTGCCACGGGCTGCCTGTTGAGGTTCAGATTGAAAAGAAACTTGGCCTGAACTCGAAAAAGGAAATTGAAAAATTCGGGGCAGGCAAGTTCATAAAGCTCGCAAAAGAGTCTGTTTTTTCTTACATTAAAGACTGGGAAAAGTCAACTGAGAGGATTGGATACTGGATAGATTTAGAGAATAGATACGCAACTTTAGACAACAGCTATATAGAAAGTGTTTGGTGGAGCTTGAAACAGCTTTACGAAAAGAAACTGTTGTATGAGGCGCATAAGGTTGTTCCTTTCTGCCCTAGATGCGAGACGCCATTGTCAAGCCATGAAGTAGCGCAGGGGTATGAAAAAATAAAAGAAGAGACAGTTGTTGTTAAATTCAAGAGTAAGAATGAATTCCTTCTCGTGTGGACTACGACTCCATGGACTTTGCCAGCGAATATTGGAATTGCTGTCAATGAGAAGATTGATTATGCTTATGTCAAGAAGGATGGATTCACTTATATAGTTGCAAAAGAGCTTGCTGAAAAATTCTTCAAGGAGCCAGAGATAATAAAGACTGTAAAAGGAAAACAGCTTGTTGGATTAGAGTACGAGCCTCTTTTCCAGTATTTCAAAGACAAGAAAGGGTTCAGAGTTATATCTGGAGATTTTGTGACAACTGAAGAGGGAACTGGGCTAGTTCACATGGCGCCTGCATTTGGAGAAGTTGATTATGATGCGTGCAAGATGAATAAGCTTGATTTTATCCAGCCTGTTGATGGGACTGGGAGATTTACTGATGAAGTTCCAGATTATGAAGGCAAATTTATTAAAGATACTGACAAAGAGATTATTGCAAGGCTTGAAGATGAGGGCAAATTATTTAAGAGAATTATGTATGAGCATGATTATCCTTTCTGCTGGCGCTGCAAATCTCCATTAATGTATTATGCTATAAAGTCCTGGTTTATTAGAGTCTCAGATTATAGAGAAAAGCTGATTAAACTTAATGAAAAAATAAACTGGACTCCCAAGCATATTAAAGAAGGAAGATTTGGCGAGTGGCTTGCTAATGCAAAAGACTGGGCATTATCAAGAAATAAGTTCTGGGGAACTCCTCTCCCCATCTGGAGGTGTGATTGCGGAAATGAAGAAGTTATTGGAAGCATTGAAGAGATGAAGAAGCAGGCTGTTAAAAAAATCTCTGACAAGGAGATTGATTTGCATAAGCCTTGGATTGACAGTATTAAGTTGAAGTGTAAATGCGGAAAAGATATGTCAAGAGTTTCTGAGGTTATTGACTGCTGGTATGATTCTGGGTCTGCTTCATTTGCACAGTTCCATTATCCTTTTGAGAACAAGAAAGAATTTGAGAAGAGGTTTCCTTATGATTTTATTTCTGAGGCTATAGACCAAACTCGAGGATGGTTTTACACTCTTCATGTCCTAGGTGCTTTGCTGTTTAATGATGTTGCTTACAAGAATGTCATCTGCGCAGGGCATATTGTAGATGAGAACGGGGAGAAGATGTCCAAATCAAAGGGGAATATGCTTGCCCCTGACAAGGTTTTAGATGAGATCGGGGTTGATGCTAATAGACTACAGTTCTGCACTGTTGATATTGGGGCTAGCAAGAGATTTGGAATCAACTTAGTTAGGGAAGAGGTTCTGCCATTCTTGAATGTTTTGTGGAATACATATCAATTTTATCAGCAGATTGAGAATTCTGGGGCAGGTAAAGAAAGAATAGAGGACAGGTGGATTATTTCCAGAATGAATTCTGTGTTAAAAGAAGCTACAGAGAATCTTAATTCTTATCAGATTGAAAAAGCAATTTATCCTCTGATGGATTTTGTTGTTAATGATTTTTCAAAGAAGTATATAAAGATTATACGGGAAAGAGATGACAAGAATGTAAAGAAGGTTATTGGAGAGATACTTGATAATGTTTCCAGGATGCTTGCCCCGTATGCCCCTAATATAACTGAGGTGATTCATCATGACTTTGGCAAGAATTCAGTTCACTTGTCTTCGTGGCCAAAAGCAGATGGGAAGAAAATTAACAAAAAACTCGAGGAGGGTTTCAAGAAGGTGATGAAAGTTATTGAGATTGGGTTGCGCGAGAGAGATATTGCGCATATTGGATTGAAATGGCCTCTTGCAAGCGCAGAAATAACTGCAAATTTTAATCTTGAAGATGAGCTGAAGGAGATAATTGCAAGACAATTGAATGTGAAAAAAGTTTGCATAAGAAACAGCAAAGAAAAGAAGGAAATAGAAGTCAGGCTTGATACAAAGATGACTGATGAACTGGAAATTGAGGGTTATGCTAGAGAGGTTTCTAGAGCTGTTCAGGCTGAGAGAAAAAAGCAAGGGCTAGTGAAAACTGACAGTATAACTCTTTTAGTTCTTACAAAACCAGAATTTGTCAGCAAAATTTCTTTGCAGAAAAAGTTTATAGCTGACAGGACAGGGAGCAAGAAAATAGATATTTCTGAAATCTCCGACGAGAAAAAGGGCAAACTGAAAAATATTTTAAGTGTCAAAGTTAAAGATATTGATTTTGAAATATATTTTGAAAAGACTAAATAAAAAAGTATATGTTGCGGGACATTAATTATTTTGCTGTTGGTGGGGGGTGAATTAAAAAATTGGAGAAAGAAAAGGTTTAAATAGCACTTGTGATTTAATCCTAATAACAGGAAATTAGTGACTATAGAGTCCTAATAATCTTCGCGTCATTAAAAAGAGGCGAAATGAGGTTTCCTGTAAAAAACAAAAAATGATAGTGAGAGAAGAGTTTTTAAGCAGGTTGAGAAAAATCTTTGACCTTAATTTATATGAGGTTCGCGTATGGACTGCTCTGCTTTCAAGAGGGGTTTCTACTGCTGGCGAATTGAGCAATATTTCTGATGTACCCCGATCCAGAACATATGATATTCTTGAGAGTTTGGAGAAAAAAGGATTTATTATTCTGAAGTTAGGCAAGCCAATCAAATTCGTGGCTTTGAAACCCGAAGAAGTTATTGAGAGAGTTAAACGAAATCTTGTAGTTGAGGCTCAGCATAAATCAAAGAGGCTTGAGACTCTGAAGGGCGATGAAGTTTTAGGAGAGTTAAGCAGTTTGTTTACCCAGGGGATAAAATATGTTGAACCTTCTGATTTATCTGGCTCGTTAAGGGGAAGACAGAATATGTATAATCATTTAGATATGATGGTGAGAGAGGCTGAGAAGACAATAACCCTTGTTACAACTGCTGAGGGTTTGAATAGAAAGCTTGAGGCATTATTGCCTAGTTTTGAAAAAGCAAAAAAACGAGGTGTGAAGATAAGAATTGCTGCTCCAATTACTCCTGCTAATGTGAAGATTGCTAAGGAGATAAGCAGGGTTGCTGAGGTGAGGGCGGTTGAGGAGTTCAAGGCTAGATTTGCAATAATTGATTCTGAACAGCTGATGTTCATGCTTATTGATGATGAGAAAGTTCATCCAAACTATGATGTTGGGGTGTGGCTTAATACTGAATTTTTTGCAAAAGCTTTAGAACAGATGTTTGAACTTGCTTGGCAGCAGTTTAAGCCAATGTCAAAGATAAAAGTTAAGTGAGCTGGGAAAGAGTGTAGGTAATTAGTTCTTGATTGATGAGAGATAATGCTGAGGTGTAGGCAAATTAATTGGATGGGTGATTTGTTATATTTTTAGGTTTGGGAGATGAGTTATTATTCTTTGATTTGTATTGTTCAGCATAATTATATTTAAAACCCCAAGAGTATTATTTAGAATATGGCTGAAACAATACTTGATATGGAGCGAGAAGCTGAGCTATCTTCTGCCAGCTCACAATTACAAACTGTTGCAACAGGCTTGCAGAAACTAATTGATGGAAAAGATTTAGAAGATAGAGAAAGAGAAGAGCTTAATAGATTTGGGAATTTATTCGGGCAGGTTGACTGGATGTCTGGGCATTATAGAAGAAAAGAACATCCAGAACTATGCGTGATTGCAACTAGATTAAGACCTGTATTTTACAGAGCATGTGTTAAGTCTACAGTTCCATTTGATAGAGATTATTCTGAGAAGATTTATAAAACACTAAAATCTGCTGGCAGAGAACTAGCTTTGTCTCCTCAGGAACTTCAACAAGCTCAAATAGTTTTCCATGCTATGTCTGAAGAGATTTCATCAAGCTTGCAAGCTGCTCAGATGATTTCTGATCCTGATTGAACTTTCTGGAAAGCCATATAAACTTCAGGCTTTTAGTTCTATAATGACAAAATATATGTATAATTGCACTGAATGTGGTTGGAAGGGGAGTTGGAAGAAAACCAATTATGACTGATTTGGATTAGTTTGTTAATTCTGCCAACCTGTCTGACCGAAAAGTTTATAAGCCATAGCCACTATAGAACCTATAGACTAAAGTGGATGAGGGATAAAAAATTTATGGATATAACAACAATTCAGCTAAGCAAGGAGATGAGGGATAAAATATCCTCGTTTGGAATGAAGGGAGAAAGCTACGATGATATCCTCAGGAGGATTTATTCTTTTGCTGTTAAAGAGCAATTAAGAAATTTCTTAATGTCTGGGGAGGGATTTATCCCAATTGAAGACGCCATAACAGAAGCAGAAAAAAAATGGCCCAAGTAATCATTTTAGAAATCTTAAAAGACGAAATTCTAAAAAAGTTTAAAGAAGAGTCTAAGATTATCTTTAAACAGATGTATTCTTTAGCAGAAAATCCTCAAAAGGGCAAACCCCTTGGGAATGTTGGAGGAATTGTTATAAAAGAATTAAAGTACAAAAGGTTTAGATTTTATTTCATTACAGATGGATACAAGCTAAAAATAATGGATAAATCCAAATTAGTTGATTTATTAATAAGATTTGTGAGAATGTCTGACAAAAAATATCAACAACAAACTATTAATGAGATTAGAAAAATACTCCTTAGTCTTGGGCTTGAGGGGTTTGATGATTGAAAATACCTGCTCTAGTGAACCTCCACACAGCAGTCCAGTCTAATAACCCCCAATTTAACCCTAGTTTAATCTTCAAATAATTTCATAATTATCCCTATGACAGATAATTTTCATTATAGATTACACATGATTAATAAGCAAAGTGAACCTTGGTGAACTACCATAACCTAAAATTTTCATTTTAAGGTTATGGCTTCTGCCTTCATAGATACTTCTTGCTGAACTAATTGTTCAGTATTGGAAGCTTTCTCCAGCGAGGCAAGTTCCTTACCTCTCGCCAATATATTTAT
>JAHIEM010000050.1 GCA_018901625.1 Nanobdellota archaeon | reverse complement strand
TGAAGCTTGCTATTTTGAGAAGTAATACCAATTTAATAAAACAAAAACTCGCAAGTTTGTTCACGCAATTAATTAACTTGATATACATCCTTATACAAAAATAATTATGAAAAGAGGAAAAAAGGGAATATCTTCAATAATAGCAACTATCTTAATTCTTCTTGTTGTTGTCGCAGCAATAACAATTATCTGGGCAGCAATTCTTCCTACAATTAAAAATTCTCTTGATGAAACAGAATTTAATGCAGATTTAACAATTTCAAAATCAGGATATACTTACTGGGATAAAAATAATAATATAACTTGTGTGCAGATAATGAATAATGGAGATGAAATAGAGGGAATTGCTTTGATTTTTACAATAAATAAAGAATCATATTCAGAAACAATTTCAAAATCAGAAACACCTTCTAAAAATCAAGCTAAAAAAATCTGCAGAAAACTTCCTGGAAAACCAAATGAAATAAAAGTAGCTCCAATAATAAAAAAAAGGAGATAAATTAAAAATAGGTTCAGTTACTTCTTCTTTAAATAATATTCCTAATGGTGATTATCCTGATAATTCTGATAATGTTTTATTTTTAGATTATAAATGCGTAAATGGAAATACACAATCTTGTAATACTGGATTACAAGGAATTTGTTCAGATGGAACTCAAGAATGTGTAAATGAGCAGTGGGAAGTTTGCACTCAGGATAATCAGGCAGAAAATGAAATTTGCAATAATAATTTAGATGATGATTGTGATGGAGAAATTGACTGCCAAGACACTAATTGCACTTCAAATTTAATTTGCTTAAATTGCATTGACAATGACAAAGATGGATATAATATCACAGCAGGAGTTATGCCTTCTAATCCAGCAACCAATTAGATGCTGCTGATAATTTAATTGTTTAACACTTTCTGTTATTACGCGCCCAGGAGACATATGCCACCCTATGACTTGTTAACAAGATTTATATATTGCTCAAAATTAATTCTATGATGAAAAAAGCAGATGATAAAATTAAGAAGATTCTTGAAAAGCAGATTTCCTTAGTAAAACCTTCTGATGAAGAGATTAAAGGGATAAATGAAGAGACTAGACAGATTGTTGGGGAGATTGAGAAAAATCTGAAAAAGAAGAAGATAAAAGCAGAGGTGTTTGTTGGGGGAAGCTTGGCTAAGGGGACACTGATTAGGAAGAAGGATTATGATATTGATATTTTTGTGAGGTTTTTTGAAAATAAGGATATTTCTGAGCTGAACCAAGGTTCCGCAACTCCCATACTAAAGAAAGCTGAGAGAGTTCACGGCTCTAGAGATTATTTCAGAGTCAGAAGGAAGAATATACTATTTGAGATTATTCCTGTTTTAAAGATAAACCATCCTGAAGAGGCAAAGAATATAACTGATTTGAGCTATTTCCATGTGAGTTATGTTTTGAATGAGACTAGGAAGAACAAGAAACTGGCTGAGGAGATAATGCTTGCTAAGTCTTTTTGTTTTTCCAAGAGAGTTTATGGGGCTGAGAGTTATATCCGCGGTTTCTCTGGATATGCTTTAGAATTGCTTGTTTCTCATTATAAAAGTTTCTTGGGATTTATAAGAGCAGTTAATAAAGAGAAGAGAATGATAGTAATTGATCCTAAGAAGTTCTATAGCAATAGAGAAGATGTTTTGAATCAGTTAAATGAGTCGAAATTAGCCAGCCCGATTGTTTTTGTTGACCCCACATTTAAGCAGAGAAACGCTCTTGCTGCTCTTTCTTCTGAAACATTTTCCAAGTTTAAGACTGCCTGTTCTTTATTCTTAAAAAGGCCTAGTGAGAAAAGCTTTGAAGATGAGAAGATAGATGAGAAGAGTTTTAATCTGATTTTAGAGGCGAGCACTAACCGGCAGGAGGGAGATATTGCTGGCTCGAAGCTCCTGAAATTCTCAAGATTGTTTTCTGGCAAGCTAGAGAGGTATTTTAAGATAAAAAAATCTGATTTTAGCTATGATGGAAAGAAGTCTGGGAGATTATATCTTAAGATAGAAAAGATGAAGAGCATTATTTACTCTGGGCCTCCAATAAACAAGCCTGAGAGACTGCTTGCATTCAGAGAGAAGCATAAAAATGTTTTCATTAAGAAGCATGTTGCTTATGCCAGAGAGAAGAGTTTAAGTTTTAAGTTGTTTTTTAATAAGTTTCTTAAACAAGAGAAGAAAGTTATGCGAGAGATGGGGATAACTAGATTGAGAGTGATAAAGAGATGATTCCCATCAGATACGCAAATCAAGTGAACCTAAAATAATCTGCAGCAAAAAATCACCTATTTAGAAGAGAATTAATTTATCAAAAAGACTATTTACAGAACATTATAAGAAAGGGTATGGAAGAGATGGCTTTATTTCTTCTTCACAGCCAGCTCAAATAAATAAGCCAGAGCTGAAGAGAATATCTCTGAGTTGAGCCATATTCCTATTTCTTCTTCGTCTGAGCTGTTATTAATCACAAATAGAACCTGATTTCTGTCTGAGATAAAGAATTTAGTTGGAACATCTATTTTTTCTGCTTTTATCTTGAACTTTTCTGAAACTCTCTTTATGTCAGAATCCTGCCCCATCAGAGCTACTTTTATTGAGATTCCTGCTTTCTTCAGCCTGTCAAACATTGCCCCGAATATCCTGTTTCTAGATTCTAGTTCTAAAGCAGGCATGCATAATATTGCTTCTTTTTCAGAATCTTCTAGCATCTCGCGAACTTGTGAGTATAAGTTCAGCTTGCCTCTTACAACTCCTGACATTTCACTCGGCTTTACAGGGGCTATTCCTGTCTTGTGCAGGTCTTGAAGTTCTGTATATTCCTTAGTCTCTCTTAGACTGCTCAGTGTTTTGACTTTTTCTTCTGCGTTTTTAGAAATATTGATTTTTAGTTTCTCTACAACTGATTCTGGCTTTACTGCAATATATTTTACTGGCTTCCCAACTTTTGCTATTGCAAATCCTTGTTTTTCCAAAGATTCAAGGACATCATAGGTTCTAGATCTAGGAACTCCAGACATCTCAGCTATCTCTCCTGCGCTTGATATTCCCTTGGATAAAAGAGCGAGCCATACTTTAGTCTCGTAGATGTTTAAGTCAAAAGAGGACTTTACTTTTTTTATTAACTCTGGTTTTAGCATCATTTTACTTTTGGCTGTAAAATTAATTTGTCAAGTGCGTTATTGCTCAGATTGAAATAATATTTATCAGTAATATTATTTGGATTTACATGCCTATAAACTCTTTGAATTGAAACTTTTTCTGGAGCATCTAGAGGAGAATTACATCTTCCTAATTCTGGAGCAATGCTTATATGCCTGGTTCCTCTTTTAGTTGTGTAAACAACCAGAGTCCTATCTCCTCGTAATTCTGGTTTAACTTCATAATTTGTCCACTGAGGTGTTTGTTCAACTCTTGGTAATTGTGTATTTTCTTCTGCCATTTTAATCTAAAAATCATTAAGATTTTACCACTATGGAATAAAACTGGGCTATTTAAATCTTTCTGTAATGTTGTCTTTGTATAGTAGATACAGAATGACAATGTTTAAATATCTATATTTCTGAGAGATTAGATGAGAATAGCTGATGGGTTTACTGTTAAGAATAGAAGGAACTTAAAACCAGTTGAGGATGCTTATGCATTTTCTGGAGATGGAAAAGCAATAGTTGTTGCAGATGGAATTACAAGAGATGCGAGAAGAACTCCTGTTTTAAGATTTCCTGAAAATAAGCTTGATGTTTTAGGATATCTCGGTGCTATGAGGTTTTTTGCCAGCTACCCTAAAGAGGGGGGAAATCCTGCCAGACTAGTCTGCTCTTTATTTGCTTCTGATGAGTGGAGAGAGAAAACTCCAGAATATGTTAGAAAAAGGGTTGAAGATATAAATCAGGCTGTTGGGAGAGTTAATGAAACTACCAGAAGAGTGCAGAAATGGAAAGAGTTTGATTATCTAGAACATGACATTCCTGGATGTGTTGCTGCAGGCGCTGTTGAAGATAATGGAAGAGTGAGTTACTTTTATATTGCAGATTGCGGGATTGCAATTCTTGATAGATTTGGATATGAAATATTCAGAACTAAAAACGAGGGGCCTAATTCTAGAGGGAGCATTGACAAAGATATTTCTGAGAAATTTGGGGAGGATTTTAATCATCCTGGAGGAAGGAAGAGAATCAGGAGAGATTACAGAAACAATCCGGAAAATCAACTCTCTTACGGTGCTTTAACTGGAGAGCCAGAAGCAATGAGCTATGTAAGAACAGGGCAGGTTGAGGCTAGAGATGGAGTCTTTCTGATAGGGTATAGTGATGGTTTAGAGGGAGTGATTGGAATTAATGGGTTTAGAAAAATCTTATTTGAAGAGGCTGCTAGGAGAAATTTTGGAGTTATGAATGAAAAACTGAGAAGACTCTGCCAGAAACAGGTTTCAAGCGAGGGGACACTTGTTTATATGATAAGATGAGGCTGGTTTATTTGTTAGTTTTCATTTTAGGTTTTCTTAGCTGTATGATTTTTTACACACTTGGCTCTGGAAAAGAGATTCCAAGAGCTTTTGGATTAATAGAAAATAGTGAGGCACCTGGAGACTGGGTTTCTAAAGATAATATTCATGTTTATAGTGATAAAATTGTTATTGATGTTGAAAGAGCAAGCTTGTCAAGTTATGCTGATTCTGGAAGCATGAAACCTGTGTTAGATAAAGATAGCAATGGTATAAGAATAATTCCTAAGAATTCTGAAGAGATAAATGTGGGAGATATTATTAGTTTTGAGAAAAATAATGAGTTGATTGTTCATAGAGTTATTGAAAAAGGAAAAGATAATCTCGGAGCATGGTTTATTACTAAGGGAGATAGCAACAGTATTGATGATGGCAAGATAAGGTTTTCCCAGATTAGATATGTAACTATTGGGGTTTTGTATTAAGATGAGCAGAAAACTTCCTTTAATTGTTTTATCTACAACTAAAGAATTAGAGAGGTTTCTAGGAAAACATCTTGGGAAGCTTGAGTTTGGGAGAGTTAGATTAGCTGATAAATTTCCTGATTTTTCTGGCGAGTGTGGTGTATATTCCTAGAAAGTTGCTTATGAATATCTTGGAGCGAGTACTAGTGAGATTAACCTAGGGTATAGATTAGATTCTAAAGGAAGAGACTTATGGGGAAGTAATCCTATAAATATTCTTCCGGGTTTTGCAAGAGTTTATTGTTCTAGAGATGAAGGGGTGGAGAGGTTTAGGGAGAGTGTTTTAGAGATACCTTCTAGGAGAGAACATGGCATAAGAAGTCATGCTGCGGGGCTTATTGCAGGCAGGATGATGTTAGAAGGGACAAGTCTGAGAGATTGGTATACTCAAGAAGAGATTGCATTGATTAGAAAACTAGCTTAGAACAGGAAAACACGCCATATTAACATGGCTAGGAAGATTCCTGCTGTTATGAAAGGCATTGCAGGGTAGAATTTCTTTTTTTCTGAAACTAGAAGCAGGAAGGAAAGGCCTGCTAGTGCTCCGAATATTACTAAAATTGCAGGGAGCCAGCCAAATAGCCTGAGTAATGTGCCTGCGGCGATTATCGGGAAGATTACATCTCCTCCTCCAAGAATAGCCAGCGAGACTTTTATTTTTTTGTTTTTTAAAACTCGTTCCTGAGATTTTTGAGATTTATATTTTGACTTTATCAGCTTAATTTCCTGCCTCTGCTTCTTTCCAATATATGGGACAAAAAAACCTGCAAAAATTTTCAGCTCATTCATCTGGAACTTTGCCATTTTTTGCATTATTCCAGAATGCCAGACTGCCCATGCATCATAAATAGAGATTATTATAAGAATTATTATTATTCCTAAGACATTGAACAGGGGGACTAGAACTGCTGCTAGTCCTGGATAGACCATCAGCTCTGTTAGATTGTGAATTAGTATGTTTCGCTTGAATATTTTGTATATTGCTAGTGGGAGTGCTATTATTATTGAGATGAAGAAAGAGTATGTGATTGTGTCCTGAATAATATAGCTATTGAGTGCAGGGAGTTTATTGAGGATTATATTGAGAGTTAGGGCTATTGCAATTATAACTACCATGAAGAACCAGAATTTCAGGATTTTGTTTAGCCCGAACTTCATTAGAATAAGCATTATAACTATTGCCAGAATAAATGAGACAATCAGCATTGGGAGAAATTCTATTG
The DNA here is from genome assembly GCA_018901625.1 of Nanobdellota archaeon. Lineage (GTDB taxonomy): Archaea > Nanobdellota > Nanobdellia > Pacearchaeales > GW2011-AR1 > JAHIEM01. The sequence continues at coordinate 901 of JAHIEM010000050.1, read as the reverse complement.
GCTTTACTTCTTTTGGAGCTTGAAATCCTTCTGGCAGCTGGTCTATTGATACAGTTGTTATCTCTCCTGTTGATTCATTGATTATTTGTTTCTGGATAGGTGAGTAGGCATTCACAACTAATAATCCTATAAACTGAGTTAGGAGAAACATTCCAAGAATTATTAGTGTTACCTGTATATTGTGCTTCATCTTTTTTATTATCAGTAATCATAGGGAAAATAAGCTTTTAAACTTAATTAGTTATGAATAGTTAATTTATTTGCGAACTTAGCAAGTTTTTTAAATGCCTTTATTTTTAGAAAAGAAACAAAATAGGTTTAATAAAATGCTGCTAAAAGATTGCGTGCTGGGAATAAAGTGCGAGCTGGTTTCTGATAGATGTGATATTTCTCACGGAGAGACTAAAATCTCTGTTAATGGGAGGGAAATTTTTGTGAGAACAGAAAACTTGGAATTGATGAGGCTTGCTGAGAGGTTTGCTGTTTTGGGGGAGAGCCCGATTATTTTGAGCAGTAGCGGGATAATCAGCATGATTGGGCCCACTCTTGCTAGGAATTTTCTTGTAAAGATTAATTCTAGAGGTTACTTAAATGAGATTCTCGTGCCTGAAGATAGTGTGTTATTTAGGCATGATTTCTGAGTTGGTTGCGCGTGATTGCTAACTTTAGGACAGCAATTCTTTTAAAGCTAGATTCATATGCTTTAGGTATCTGAATGATTGAGGAAATCAAGAAAACCTTGAGTGTACCGCACCTTAAAAGGTGCGGTTTGTTTTGGGTTTTCTGGACCTCAAACTCGTTAGAGTTTGATGGCAGTCAGAGTTCAGTGAACTCTGATGTGCTCAGAAAAGGACAGTTGTTCACAACTGTCTGCACACTGAAGTGTGCAGTTTACTTTTCT
>JAHIEM010000049.1 GCA_018901625.1 Nanobdellota archaeon | reverse complement strand
TGCAGCTTCAGTAGGGTTTGTGCAGGAAGAGAGAGTGAGAAATTATATCTTGAACCAAGAGGAGCATCATAAGGAAACCCCACTCCGCCGCAGCGGATTTTTTGCCTCAGCAAAAAACCTTTAGGGTGGGGAGGATGTCATATTCCTCTTTTCTTTTTTTGATTTCTTAGTATATCTGTCTGGCTGCTTCTAAATTATGATCTAACTCATATTCAATATCTTCAGAATCAACTATCCTCAACTGCTCATAATATCTGCAAGAATAAATCGAGTATTCCCCAATATCAAATTTTATGTCATCTGCATACCCCTCCCTTATCTCTCCAATATCTGCTTTGATTATTAACTCTTTTAGCATCTCATGAATCTTAATTTTTAGATAGTGTAATTCTCTGCTTTCTCTCAAGATTTGAGATTCAAATTCCCCGGCTTCTGAGTTTTTTGTCATCATTTTTCCTCTTCTTTTTCTAAACAGCATTTTTTATATTTCTTGCCGCTCCCGCACGGACAAGGTTCATTTCTGCCTATTTTTCTTGGAAATTTTTTATTTTGTATTGGGATTTTTATTAATTCCAGAATATAGACTCCCAATGATTCTGATTTTTCGCTAATGAACTGAATAACTTCTTCCCCACGCTCGCACGCTCCCTCGCCTTGAAAGGCTCGGTCGCTTCATTCGTAAACTCATTCACTCGCTAGCAACTTACACTACCCCCAATCACTAGCTAGTAACTAAATTCTTGCCTGACTTAAGGCAAACCAGAAGAAGGCACTAGCAAGTAAGATGACCAGAGTCAATATAGAAAATGAGATTATGAGAACATACTTTAATTTCTTTGATTCTATCTTAAAAAATCCGGGGAACATCACAAAGTAAAATAAGAACACAAAGAACTCGAGCAAAGACCACACAAAATGACTCAGGAAAATATCAACATTCAATAGGAGGTTGATTGCCTGCATAAGGACAATAACCACTGAAAAAAATGCAAAAAGCAAAGCACCATGAGTAAAAATATAAAGATAATTAAAAGGAATCCTATCCCCCGAAACTACAAAAATCCAAGAGAGATAATATAATAAAAAGAACGCGGAGATTACAAGATATCTCATCTTAGCCCCCCTCGAATACCTCGCGAATACAAAAACCCCCAGGAGAATTAATGCTAACGGGACTAACAGGACGATTACAATCCTATAAGCCTGATTTGCGCTGAAAGATAACGGGACAGTATTTCTGCAGGCAATCTTTTCTTTTCCAGAGCCTACAGAATCGCATAGACCAATATCTTTCAATTTTACTGCAAAATACTGAATACACAACTCTTTTCTAGAGTCAATTATTTTAAGACAGATGTCAAAATTATTTTCCTTTATTGCAAGGTTATAAAAACAATAAGACTGAACACCTTTGTCTTTGATGTCCTCACAATTTCCAGTAGACCCAGCAAGATAGTTTAAACATACAGATTCGGCATAACTCCATTTTGTCTTACAATGTTCCCTGCTAGTGAAGTTTACAAAAGCATTGCTCCAACTATTTCCATCATTTGGCTCATTCACACCAAGATAGTAATCTAATATAGAAAGATTCTTCTCTTTTATCGCAAAATAAGAAACACACCGAGAATTTGCGCTGGAAAAATAACCCTGTGCTTTGTTCTCCTCTGCCCCATTACAAACAGAGTATATTCCCGTTTCTTCAACAAAGTAGACCTTGCATGCAAAAACAAAAGGAAAGGGTTGAAGTCCAAGGAATTTTAGATTATCGTCCCAGCTTAATTTGTATCCAGTAGAGTTGCAATACTCTAAATCTCTTGTGTTAATCGCTTCAACTAAGCTATAATTTTCCAATAAATTCAGGCATTTCTCAGTGTTCTCTGTGACCCATTCAGGATTTCTGGCATCAGAATAATTATTTGCAAAATCCTTGCAAAACTTGTTGTTAAAATCTGTTTCAGATGCTGCCAAAACGGGATAGGATAAAGAAAAGACAATTAATAGGAAAAAAAGTAACAAAGATTCTCGCCTCATATTAATATTAACTTAATCTCGTTTAAATTCCTTTCTATTCTTCCCCCAATAACTTACACCACTCACACTTCTCAGGATCATCCTCAGCATGACGAACAGGACACTTCCCATTCAACAGCTTCAAAGCCTTCATCCACAGCTTTTCTGCCGCGTCAACATCAACTTTCATCTTCACAATCTGCGTGTTGAAGATAACTTCCCCAGTTTCCATGACTTCTTTAGGAACATAGAACAATAAGAAAGCGAAATCTTCAGTCTCATAGCCCATTTTTCTCAGAAGAAAATTATAAACATCAAGCTGATTCCTGTAATGCTCGGCTGTATCTTCTTTCAGCGGAAATCCTCTGGTCTTATAATCCAAAACCACGAGTTTCTTACCCTTTACTAAAATATTATCAACTGCCCCGTGCAGCACATTCCCTTCTTTGTCTGTAAATGAGATGCCCTTAAAATTGCTTCTCCATATCTTAAGCAACTCTTTATCATCAAACAAATTGCATCCCTCGCACTCCTTAATCTTCAGCTCAGGGGGCATTTTTCCCTTTTCCATAAACCTGTCAAAATGCGTTTTTAGAATGCCATCCATCCCACTAGGCAGGCTCGGGAAGATTCCAGCAGGTCTTTTCTTGTTCTTCACAACCTGCAGCCAGAAGCATCTCGGGCATTCTTCCATCAAATTCAGGCTTGAGGGTGAGAGTTTG
>JAHIEM010000152.1 GCA_018901625.1 Nanobdellota archaeon | reverse complement strand
TCGAATGAGTCGGGTAGAACATGGGTGGCCAGTTTGCATAGCGTCGCCATTGCGGACCGTGCCGCTGCTGCAGGACACCGACCATGCCATGGCTATAGTCGTGGTAGTACTCGGCTTCGGAATACACGATAGTGCCGAACGCGCCTTTCCGGTACTGATCACGGCAATAGATGGCGGAGGGATAGTAGTAACTTGTCTCGCCAACCATGTACGTCTTTCTCGTTTCTTCGACCGTGCGCACAAGGGCCGACATTTCCTCCACGGAAAATGCGGAGGGAACGGCCGAATAGACGTGTTTGCCCGCCCGGAGCGCCTGAACTGCCTGTGGACCATGCAGATGATGTTGGGTAATGATGGCGATCGCATCAACATCCATGGCGCAGAGAGCATCGAGTGAAGGGGCGCGATCGGTAATCTCGAACTGCGCGCACCTTTCGTCGAGCTTCGCCGAATCCAGATCGCACAAGACGACGTTTTCAACGTCCGGATGGTGTTTGAAAAGGGGAATGAAGCAACGGGCAAAATCTCCTGTTCCGCATATGCCTACTCGAATACTCACGTTGCGATATCTCCTCTCTATTGATCTTGCCGTTAACCAGTAACACCAATCTGGTTATCGAAGTTATTGACGCCCAGGCACCCAAGCACCTTCAACACTCTTGTCGGCCCCGGTGGAAGATTGCACTCCCTGTCGAGGATATTAGCGCGTATTGCCCGAACAGCAAGAGGGAAAGCTTCGCCTGCACTGGACGAAATACTCAAAAGATGCCGCTCGCCCCTTGGGAGTTCAGGGGCCTGGTTCGCTAAAGCTACGAAGGCCAAGGGGATTGTGAAATGCCTGCCCCGCCGCATGACTTGGTTGAATGCGTAGTCCCGTACCGTGACGGCTTGTCACGCCATCTTGCTATACCTTAAAATGGTGAGGGCTATTGCGTCGCTGGCTGTAGCATCACATTCTTCTGGCTCTCGCCAAATCCTCATGCTCAAAAGCCGACGACATTCTGTCGATTTCCGAATTTGGCAGCCCCATACTTCTCGCCTCCTCCCGCCACCTGCTAACTACACTTCCGACCTGAGACACGATATCTCGGGCCCGCTCTTTCGTAATGCCGAAATACTCGGCAACGCCGAACGCGACCTCCAGAGATGCAGTCTGATCAGAGTCGTCTATGCTTGATGATAGAATACGCGGCCTCTCCTCAACGGGTGTTGGATTCAGGTCATACGCAGGAGAAAGCACCCAACCTGCTGTACCATGATACAGAAACCCATGATTGCGCATGTGGTCATCCACATTGGAGATCAAGATTGTGAAGACAATTCGCCGCCAAAGTTCATCTAGATCTGCTCTTGCCCTCGCACCATAAAGGCGCAATGCATCAGCTATCTCCAAGTAACTGTGCGTCTCCTTATCGTGTGATCCGATCATGCTCATCGCAGACAGGAAGGGAATACGTACCGCACCTTGCCGATCAAAGCGATTGACAAGCAGAACCGGCTTACCAGTCGCATGTTCCAATCTCCTGCCGTGTACTGAAATACCGGCCTGTTCCGCCATGTTGAGTGCAAGGGCCTCCCAAGTAACCGTATCGCCCATATCGTTGTGTTGCGGAAACTTCGCAATTGCCAGGCTGCCGTCGATATCTCTCACCGATGCTTTGGGCCTGGCACCCCCGAGAGAAGATCCAGGGGCAAGAAGAATACGAATATCATCATCGTTATCTTCACCATCAGCAACATTCTCAGCTGCCGCAAGTAGTCGCGGTAACTCAACTAGTGGTGGCACACACTCGGTGCCGCTCTCCGCAAGAAAGTGGCCGCCTATTTCAGACGAGAACCGAAGGGCACCTTGGCGAGCAACATCATGGACTCCCAGTAGGTAATCAATCTCCAGTAGAGTGCGCGGCGTATTCCCACTCGCTTGCGCATGCCTTCTTGCCGCACGTGCCATAAGTGCCCTTCCCCACCTGTCGGGCGCCGAGTCGCCCAAAGCGCCAAACAATGCTTTGCCCGATTCAGTGTGATAATTGCCAGTGCCGAGCATGAGGGCCGGCTCCAGGGCAAACCTGCACGGACTGGTTAGCCACGAATCGTCGTACTGAAATGTCGCAGCCTGTCGGTTGGCTCGGGTGTGCGGCCAAAGACGACCGACATAGTGGGCATTCCCCGCCAGATCAACATACACGTGGATGGCCTCACTCATCGCCCCTCCTTTGGGCTGGGAGTTTTGGGAGAACCATGAACACGCTCAGGCAGTTTCTCCTCGTCCAGCATAAGTCCCAGCTCGTCGTGCCTCGCGTCTGAAACGTCCGCAAGTCGGTCTATCATCCCGAGAGAGAATAGAACATTCGCATATGTGCCAAGCGATACGCCGGGATGCCCCCTCTCGACTCTGCGCAAAGTTGGAAGGGATGTAGCCGCCCGCTCTGCTATGACTGCAGTCGGTATGCGGCGACGCCGGCGAGCATTACGAATATCCTGCCCCAGCTTGTGAAGACACCTCCTCACAGGTATGGGGAG
>JAHIEM010000048.1 GCA_018901625.1 Nanobdellota archaeon | reverse complement strand
TATTTATCTCTAATTGAAGTTGTTTCTATTTGTGAATAGCCCCCTATCAAGTCTGTTGTTGTTACACTTTCGTCTCCATTTATCCAAACCACAGGCCTGCCAAACTCTTTAGCTATCTGCAATGCAAGTAAAGTTTTACCGCAACCAGTTGGGCCTATAATATGAACAGGATATTTTAAAATAAGCCATCTTTTTACTCTTTCTTTTAATATTTTTACTGTTTCAGTTTCAACCCAGTTTTTAATTTCAGGGTTTAAGTATTCTGTTTCTACTTTTTCTTTTTCAATATCTTTTCTAATTAAATTTAGTGAAGAATCTATCTTGTCCAACTTTTGTTCTTCTTTTTTCACTCTTTTATTTTTCTCCTCAAGAGTTTCATGAATTGATTTACCAAGGCTTGTTCTCTTATGAGTTGGAAAGTAAGTCATAATAAGTTGTGTTTATAATCTTATTAATAACTTCTGTTTCGTGAGTTGTTTCGGATTTCGAAAACAAATCAACTAAAATTCCCTTGTACTTTTGTTAAATTGTTCAATAATTTCTTGCCTTTATCTGTAATTTGATAAAATCGAGCCAATTTTTGGTGGGGTGTAAGACATTTAACAACTCCTTTTTTCTCTAATTCAACGAGAGTTCTGCTTACTGTATTGAAATGCAATTTTGTTTCAGTTTTAATTTGAGTGGGTGTTTTAGGATTATCCAATAGTTTTAATATAGTTTTTCTATGTTTGCCTCTAACAACAAAACTAATGTCATCCCAACTAATCATTTTTTTCATATACACAATGAACAAACAATTATTAAAAACAAATCCAACACAAATCCAACAACTATCCCTCAAGGTTTATAAAGTATAAATCACGCTATTCTATAAAAGAGGGAAAATATGAAAGGCACTATATCCTATAATTTAAACGAAAACATTCTATTTGACAATTTCGAATTTGGAAATAGCTTTCTTTTGTTTTATCAAGAAGACACAAAAACCATTCATTCTGTTTATGATAAATTCATTCAGCAATTTCCTCAAGATAAGTCTATAGTTTTATATGTTGCTCGGAATAATAATTCCTTTAAACCTGATTCCGGAATTCGAAACCTTTCATTTAATCTTTTAGATGACTCTCTTTTCCATAAGATTCAAAAGGAATTGAATAAATGCTATAAAGAGGTTGAAGAAAAGGGCAAATCTCTTCTTTTGATTTTTGACTGGGGAAGTTGGATGAAAGAATATGATAATATCCCTCAAGAGATTTTTCTTTCTTTTTTGAGAAATATTTTAAAAAAAGGGCAAGGGGTTTCACCACCAGGGTGGAAAAGAAGATATAAAACTGGCCAGAAAAAATATCCTATGTTAATCCTTAATTCTTTCATGCCTGATAAATTAGAAACTGAATTTCTAAATGAAATCATGTCCTTGCACAAAAGAATTTATTTATTTCAAAAAAATGATTCTCTGTTATCCTTTCCAGGAATCTCGCCATATCAAGAAACTATATTTCCGCAAAAACATGCGCTTCCGCCAGAACTCTTGGAAAAGCTGGTAAAGGATAATTTAGAAACACTCTGCCTTGTTTTTCTTGAAAAGAATAATCAGTCAGGATATAATATACTCAAAAATATAGCTAATCATTTCCATTGTATTCTTTCCCAGGGGACATTATATCCTGTTCTTTATTCCTTAGAGAAGCAAGGAAAAATTATGGCAAGCAATGGAAAAGGCAGGGAAAAAATATACGCTCTTTCTCAAAAGGGAAAAGAGGAAGTTAAAAATAAAAAACAGCAATTATTGCAGGGTTTCCAGCATCTTGCGAGCTTTTTTTGAGGAATGGGGGATAATAATTATAGAGAACTGTGTTAGTTTCATGACAGATATTTTGCAGTTCTCTATAACTATAGGGGATAACAATTATAGAGAACTGTGATAAAATATAACCTAAATCACGCAGTTATCCATAATAGCAAACAAAGTTCAAAACAAAAAACGTTTTTCTTTTAAAACTGAATTCTAAAACTAAAGGAAAAACAAAATATATTTTCTTTTTGATTATGTATCATGACAAAAAAATTACTTATACAGTATTTTGGTGTAGTTAATATGAAATTAAATAAAGAAAAAGGAGGTAAAAAAAATGGTTGGTAGAACACCAGATTCTAGTGGTCTTGCAGAAGTGTTAGACAGAATACTAGATAAAGGAATGGTGATTGATGTATGGGCAAGAATAAGTTTAGTTGGCATTGAAATATTAACAATTGAAGCTAGAGTTGTAATAGCAAGTGTTGATACATTCTTACACTATGCAGAAGAGATTACTAAAATAGAGCAAGCATCTATTGCAGTACCTGCTGCTTAAATAAATTTTTTATTTTTTTATTTTTTTAAAATTCGAAAAGACGAAAGGGAAAGACCTTTGGCATTTGGAAAGACAAAACACTAAGAATATTACAAGGAGGTTAAATAAAAAGTAATTAGGAAAATGGCAGAAAAAAAGTCAGTGAGGGAATTTCAAAACGAGACCAGAGCTGAAGAAAAGAAAATGCAAAAATGTGTGAGGGAATTTCAAAACGAGACCAGAGCTAAAGAAAAGGAAATGCAAAAATATGGAAAAAATTTTAATACAACAGTTAAGGGTTTAGAAAATAATTGGAAAGAACATGGAAAAAGTTTAAAAGAGGCAGCTACGCAAATGCATAAGCAAGGAATAAATAAAATGAAAGAGAAAGTAAAAGGATTCAACAATGAGATTTCAGCTCATAAAAACAAGTTTGATATGGGTGTAAAGAAACTGAATAACGAGATTTCAAACCAGAAAAAAGAAAATAAAGCAGCAATATCTCGCATGAAAGGAGATGTAGGGCTCTTTGTCTCAGAAATTGAAAGTTATGCTAAAGGACCTTTTGCAGGCTATATAAAGGCTTTTTGGGGGTAGAGGATTTATATAACTAAAAATGGTGAATGAAAACTCTAAAGATAGTATTCTTGAATATCTGCAGAAAAACGGAGCAACAAATACTTTTAAACTTGCCCATGTTTTAGATATAAAAAGAGATATATTATTAGGAATTCTAAAGAATTTAGAAAAACAAGAATTAGTTAAGATTATCACTGGGAAGGTAGAGTTTTTATCCTATCCGCCTTCTAAGGAAAAAAAGAAACAAAAGCCAAAAGTAGTGATTCCTAAAGAAAAATCTGAGGTTCAAACTTTTCAAGAAGAAGCAGAAAAGCAAAAATTATATGCAGAAAAACTTAAAGCTCAAATTAAAAAACTTGAGCAAAGACCTCAAAAAGTAATCACAAGAACAATAATTAAGGAAGCTGAGCCAATAAAAAGTAAGCAAAAAAAGAAAAAAATTAAAGAAGCTAAAATAAAACCAAAGAAGATTGTTGAGAAAGGTGTTAAGTTAAGAAAAAAATCTAAGAAAGGTTTTGGAATTAAAAAATCTTTTAGAAAAATAGGACTTAAAATTAAAGGGGGAGCAGGTATGGGTATATTTAAAATTAAAAATTTCATTAAGAATTTAAAAAGGAGGTAAGAAAATGGGGAAAAATTCAATGGCCAAATTTATTAGCTTTTTGATGTGGTTGACAGGAGTAATCGTTGCTTTGACAATTGGTTTTGCAATGATTGGAGGAAGTTTATCGCTTCCAGCCTGGCTTGGAGGAGCTGCTCTTGCAATGATTGCAGGGTGGGTTGTTGTTATTACAACGCTCCTTGGAGTTGTTTTAAAAATCATAGAGTTGATTAAATAAAATTATGCCCTCAACTTATAATTGGAGCCTTATTGTTTTCAGTTTTAATAGGAATGATAGCAGGAGCAATCCCTGCTTATCGGGCATCAAAATTGAATCTTGTTGATGCTTTGAGATATGAATAGCTTTTCTGCATAAAAGGGATAGCTATTTGTTAAAGATCAGAAGTTAATACCAAAACTAGCTTTCTATTTAAGTAATGATATGCCAGCACAGATATCCTGTAAAATGCCTTTATTTCAAAAGTTTATGTGTTAAACTGCTGTTTTTGAGCACGATTATTAGCTAGGGGGGGTTTTCCTTGTCTAAAAATAATAATAAATTAAACCAGCGGAGTTGCAGAGGAGATAGATACTGAAGCGCATATGAATAAGATTCTCTCAGTGAGGGTCAGCAGGAGTGATTTTGAGTGGATAAAAAAGAATAGAATATCTGCAACAAGATTCTTTAACTACTGCCTGCATAAGGTAATAGAACAAGAGAGTAATAAATAAATCTAAAAACCTTGAAGAGATAAGTGCATACATGCAGAAAATAAAAAATAATGCCGAGAAATACAAAAAATGAAGAAATGGGAGAAAATAGCTATATTAGTAGTAATCAATCTTATTACATTTTATTATTTAGTTATGGGCCCAATCCCTCAAACAGCCCATCCGATTATTGGAGAAAAAGAAGTAAAGGCAAGTTTATCTTTGGCAGGTTTCCTTCTCTGGCTGACAATTTTATTTCTCTCTGTAGTGCTCTTTTTGAGATACGGGGGCAGTGTAAGAAAAAATGATGCTCTGAAAAAGAAGATTTTTTATATAATAAATAATTGCGGAAAGATTAATGCATACCAAATCAGAAAAATGCTGATAAAACTAGACAAGGAACGCCCGGGTTTGCAACCAAATACTGTAAAAAGCATTCTTAAGGAATTGGTCAATGAAGGGAAAATTACACGAGAAGATAATAATTATTCCATAATCTAGTTTATGTACCCTAATTTTATAAATACCTTGTGTGATTAGAATAAATGAAAATTACAAAGCTGAATAAAAAAACATGCAAGATAACCAGAGAAACAATTTCTAGGATTGGGGAGGCTATTTATGGGATTGGGGAGGTTAAATCAGTTTCTATAGAAGTTGGTTTTAGTGATGGCAGTAGAATTTCTTTTAACAGGGAAGAGGATGAAGATGAGATGGAAATGCTTGCTTCTGAATTAGGGGAGGATTGAATGAAACCTGCTGAAAAGAAAAGAGAGATTTGTGTTGTTTGGTATCCTGACAAAAACTTGGAAAGAAGGAAAGACAGGATTGTCTGGGCAGGGAGCTTGAAAAGTGCCAGAAGCGTGGTTAAAAAAATAATGAAGGATATGCCTGAGGGCTGGCATGTAAGAATCATGCGAGAGCACGAGGTATATGTTCAAGACAAAACAATAAAATGGAAAGAGAAAAAATTAGAATAATAGTTATTTTATTAAACATCTTTTTGGGAGGATTGTTTTTATTCTCTCTTATAAGGGTGTTATACTATGGTGCATGCTGGTTTTATCCAATTTTTAACTTAGGGGTTTGGATAACTGCTGCTATTTCAACTGTGATAAATCTAAGGAGAAGAAAATGAAATCAATATATAATTTCAAAGTTTCAGAAGTTCTATGGAGGCAGATGCTTAGAAATAATGAATTTGAATTAGAAGATATGAATTCAATAAAAATCGAGGTAGATGATTTAGAGATATGGATAGACTATGATTATTATAAGAATACTGCAAGAACTACATCCAATAAGGCAACAATTCAGGCAAAAGAGATTATAAAAAAATGTGTCTATGATTTAATTGAAAATTCTAAAATTCCTGAATTTATTGCCAGCAAAGAAGCTCAGAGATTTGAGAAAATCCATAGTAAATTCTTCTACTCCAAGAAAAAAGCCATTAATTTTAAAAAAGAGATAAAAGAAGCAGGGTTAATCCGCGATGACATAAATCTGATATTGTCAAGATACAATTCAGATTCAAGGGCGCCAAAAGACTTTCAGCATTATATGGGAAATTTCATCAAGATGCTTAGATTAATTTCTCCAAGAGAAGTT
>JAHIEM010000047.1 GCA_018901625.1 Nanobdellota archaeon | reverse complement strand
CTTACAATCTGAGGCTTAGTTCAACTGAGATTTTCAACTAAGCCATCTTTTCCGAACATTGTTAATTTTGCGTGGCTTTTGCTTATTTATTTCTTGATAATTTCTGCAAAAGCCACGACTATTTAACAACCCCCCTTTCCCGTAAGATTTATAAACCTGTTTCATTGATTAGTTTTGCGCGAACTACATCACCAGGATATATGTTCTATGATTCTGGTGCATAGGTAGGAGCAATCAAAATGATTAACAAAGAAGAATTTGCAAGAGCATTAGGGGAATTGAGAAAGAATGAGAAGAGAAAGTTTCCCCAGACAGTAGACCTAATTGTCAATCTAAAGAATTTTGATATTAAGCGAGAGAGTATTAATTTGATTGTGAGTGTTCCTCATAAGTTTAAGACAATTAAGGTAGCTGGTTTCTTGAATGCAAAGAGCAAGATTATAGATACAATAACTAAGCCGGATTTTGAGAGATACAAGGGAAAGTTTGCAAAGAAGCTTGTTAAAGATTATGATTTCTTCATAGCTCATGCCAGCTTGATGCCGTCAATTGCTACGAGCTTTGGAAAATATCTTGGACCAGCTGGGAAGATGCCATCTCCCCAGTTAGGAATTACTGCAAAAGAAGAAGATGCTTCAATACAGGAGATTATCAAGAAGGCAGAAAAATCAGTTAAAATCAAGACAAAAGAGCCTAGTCTAAAACTCGCAATTGGCAAGGAAGATATGAAAGATGAAGATATTGCGGAGAATGCAATGATTGTCTATAATGCGATTTTAAATGCGCTTCCCAAGCAGAAAGAGAGTATGAGGAGCATTATGCTTAAGTTTACTATGACTAAACCTGTAAAACTCGCTTTGTAAAATGGTTGCAAAAAAACAGACTAAGAAAATTGAGAGAAAGGTTCCAGAATCAAAATTAAGAGCAGTAGATGAGATAGAGAGCCTGATAAAGAAGAATAAGACATTTATGGTTTGCTCTATTAAAGGACTTCCTGGCAAGCAGTTTCAGGAGATAAAAAAGAAGATAAGGGATAGAGTTAAGATAAAGGTTGTAAAAAAGAATATTGTCTTGAGAGCTATTGAGAAATCTGGGATTGAGATTAAGAAGATGGAAGAGCATATTAAAGAGGATTCTGCGCTTCTCTTTTCAAATGTTGATGCTTTTGAATTATCTGCAATACTAAGCGAGAATAAGACTCCTGTTGGGGCAAAAACAGGACAGATTGCTCCTTCAGACATAGAAATTGAGCCAGGACCAACTGAGCTTGTGCCGGGGCCAGTCATATCTGAACTAGGGGCACTGGGATTAAAGATTGCAATAGAAAACGGCAAGATAAGCATTAAGGAGAAGAAGATTATTGTTAGGACAGGAAATGCAATAAACGATGCTGCTGCAGGTTTAATGTCAAAACTCGACATAAAGCCTTTCTCAGTTAGTTTTGAGCCTATTGCCGCTTATGATGCAACTGAACATAGAGTTTATACTGGAATAAAAATTGATAAAGAAGAATCACTTGAGGAGCTGAAAGAAGCATTCTCGAGAGCACTGGCTTTTGCTGTGAAGATGGCTTATCCTTGCTCTCAGACAATCAGCTACCTTCTCGGGAAGGCTGCGAGCCACGAAAAAGCCATTCTTGCGAAGATTAATACTGAAACTAAAAGCGAGGAAATGACATCCTCTCGCACCCTAAAGGGTGGAGTATCCAATGAACCTTAATGATTACGCAGGTTCAAATATAGTTCCTGCTTCATCCACAACAGCCTTCACTGAAGAAGGTCTTACATCATGTTCACAGGCGTTAATTTCGGCTCGTCCAGCCGTATTGATGTTTATCGAAGCATTTAAATCACGATGACAAACAAAACCACAATTCAAACACTTGAACTTCCTCTTACTCAGAGGCATATCCAAGATAGTTCCGCAATTGGAACAAGTCTTGCTTGTGTTTCTCGGATTAACCTTAACCAATTGTCCACCAGTTCTTTCAACCTTGTAAGACAACATCTGGATAAAGATACCCCAAGAGACATCGTTTATGCTTTTAGCGAGATGATGATTTTTAACCATATTGTTAATCTGCAACTTTTCAACACTAATAATCTTAAATCTTTTAATGACAGAGAAACTGGTCTTATGAAGGAAATCACTCCTTTGATTGAAAATAGTTTCATGCAGTCTAGCAACTCTAAATCTTGCTTTTCTTCGGTTAGCAGAACCTTTTTTCTTCCTGCTAAATCTTCTCTGAAGTTTAGCAAGTTTCTTCTCAGACTTCTTCAAGAGTGCAGGATTAGCAATAACCTCTCCATTAGAGAGAGTAGCAAAGTTTTCAATTCCAACATCAATCCCAATTTGATTATCAGGAACTTCAATCTTTTCAACAGGAACATCAGAACAAGAGAAAATAGCAAACCATCCAATAGCAGTTTTCTTAATGCAGAAAGTCTTGAGTTTTCCTTTAGGAACTCTATCGAGAACAATTGGTATATTTCCAATTTGGCTGACAAAGAGTTTCCTCTCAGAAACAATCTTGAATCCAGATTGGGGGTAAGTTATGGATTTGTATCTATTCAAGTTCTTAAATCTGGGGAATCCAACTTTGCCTTTTTTCAGTTTAACTCTTCTGAAGAAATGATTAAAAGCATCATTAATTCTTTTGGAAATATTCTGCTTAACTTGAGAATGAACAGGAACATCAAATTGTTTTGTGAGCTTATCCAAATCAAACTTAGAAAGATTGGTCTTATCAGTTTTGTAAGCATTGATTTTAGTTTCAAGAAGCTTGTTATAAACAAAACAGCAGTCAGAAAGAGTTTTATTCAATTTAATAATTTGTTTCTGAGAAGGATAGATTCTATATTTAAAATTCATCTGCGTAATCATCAATTATCTAAAGATAGCAACTATTTAAACTTAACTAAATTTTTCAGCATTCATCCCAAGCCTAAAGGCATTGGGCATTCTGCTGATTTTTATGTAAAATGAATGGAAGGGGAAGGATACAGGAAATGATTCAAAATTATGATTGTTCTTTTGGACTGAGAAGAATGAGTGAAAATCTGTTTAATTTTGCAAAAAAAGAAAATCAAAGATTTTATGAGTTATTGTTTGAAAGATTATCAAAACCAGGATATGTGATAAGTGAGGGGATGAAGCTGGGAAGAGAATGGATACTGGGCATGTTAGAAAGACTCTCAGAAGAATCCCAAGAAATGGCGTGGGAATCACAATCAACTAAATCTGAAACTGGAGGAAACTGAGATGGAATATGTGTACGGAGCTTTGCTTTTGCACAAGACAGGAGCTGAGATTAATGAAGCTAATTTGAAGAAAGTTGTAGAAGCCACTGGGAAGGATGTCGACGAGGCGCAGGTAAAAGTGCTTGTTGCAAGTTTGAAGGGACTCGACATAGCTAAGGAGCTTGAGACTGCAAGTTTAGCAGCAGCGCCAGCAGCTGGAACAAAAGAAGAAGCAAAGGAAGAGAAGACAGAAGAGAAAGCTGCAGAAGCTGCAGACGGACTAGCTAGCCTGTTCGGATAGATTATTATTTTAATTTAACATTGTTATCTGAACAGGAGCTAGTTGAAACTAGTTCTATAATGATATTATCGTTGAGATAAGGTTAATATTTAAAAATAAGAAAGCAATAGAATAATTATGGATAGGGGTGAAAAGTTGGCGTTATTTCTTGGAATGCTAAGTGGAGATGGGTGCCTACCTATCAAGCACAGCGGACAAGGCTTTAGAGATTATGCTGTTCAATTTTATAATGCTGATGAAAACGTAGTTCGCTTGTTTAATGATTTGATGTCTGACTTATTCGGAAAATCTGGGAAAATGCATTATAATGCTAGGCCAAATAAAAAGATGCTATTCTCTATTTGCAATTATTCCAAAAAGATATATAGCGAAATAACAAAAATGGGATTTCCAGAAGGGGTGAAAAGAGATGCCTTAAGAGTGCCAGAGATGATAAAAAATGGAAAGGATGGAGAAAAAACGGCTTTTTTTGTAGGCTTTTTAATAACTGATGGATACTTAAGAAAAGACAGGAAAAGCATACTTTTTCATTCTGGAAGTAAGATATTTCTGGAAGAACTTTCTAGTCTAATTTCGGAGGCAATTGGAAGTGCAAAGCCAGTCAAAGAATTTGTCCAAAGAGAAAAATTTAGGTCATATCAGTTAAGTTTAAATAAACTAGAAACTGCAAAAATATTATCGAATATGCCGACGTGGGACAATGGTACTCCGCTGGTCTTGAGCTTTCTTGAAAAGTAAACCAGTTTCCGCAAGGATTTCCCGGTTCGATTCCGGGCGTCGGCGTTTATTATCCTGAACAATAACAATTCTCATAAACTATAGGAAAAGAAATTAATAATCGAACTTTCTTTTCCTATCTATCAAGGAAAAAATTTCCGAAAATTTATTTCCGTTGATATAACTAATCAGGATGAATTTATGATACGTCTTCACGACCCGAGATATGAAAGAGCAGAATCTCAAGAATTTGGAGATTTTTCAGAGGGAGATCTGCTTCTTGGAAAATGCAGAAGATATGACCGATGTCTTGCAAGAAAGGGTTTGTGCGGGGCAATGGGAGAGGATTATCCTTATTGGCACAGTTGGTTTGTAAGGAGAGATTTAAAAAGTGACTTATGGACTGACAGGCTTGACATGACTGCTGAAGAACAGAGAGAGCGACCCGACAGAATTATTTCTTGCAATCGATTTATACAGAAGCCAGCAAAATCTAGCTAAACCAATTTTTAATCTTACTCCATAAGCTAGGCTCTTCAATAATCACTTCTGGAATTGTCTCTATTTTTATGACTGGTTTCTCAATCATCTTTGGAGCTGAAGATGCCATCTGTTCTGTGGCAAGTTTCAGCGCTCTGTCAACCTCTGCTCTTGAATGTTCCTGATTAATTAGAGCCCATTTTAGTGCATCAGAAGTGTAGCCTTTAGAAAGATTTTTCTTGAAGTAGTCTGCTAACTGCTGAATATAATCTGACTCTCGTGGTTTTGGGCGGTACATATTCTTCCTCTTTTTCTGAGATATATAACAATTAGAAGTTTAAAAATCTTTTCAGTAACGATTCTATAAGGCTAGCAGGCATAAAACAGATTATTGCAGATGAAAAAGCAGGGATATTAATAATTTATTAGCATCTTCACATTAATTATCTCTGCATAATCTATTTTTTTAGTTATGCGCATCTTCAGTGTTCACCTGCAGATTATTTAGGGGCATACTGATTAATAATCAACTAGAACATATTCAGACAAATAGGAGAGAATTATGAATGTTTAATCAAACCCAAGTTTAGTAGCCCTTACGAGAGTATCTTTTCTTGTTTTTAAGCAAAAATACTAAAATTACTATTATAATTATTATTGCGAGAAGCAATACCCAGAACCACAATGTAGAAAATATAGATTTCTCAACTTGTTCTTCAGGAGCAGGTGTTGTTTCTGGCTCAGATGGAGTTGCAGGAGTTGAAGGAGCAGCAGAAATTGATTCGTTTATTGGTTGAAGAGTGATATTTGCTTTATTATTTGCTATTGAATTTAGTTTGACTGAGAGATCATAAAGATTATCTCCAGACACTTCAACCTTCCATTCATCCCCAATTGAGAGTGTTTTCTGCTGTGGAGTGCTTGAGACATTGATTGTAGCGGTTGTAGGTGTTAAAGAAACGACTCCCATTGAATGGTAAGTGCTTCCTATTGTGAATGTTACTCTATGTTTTACAGAGTATTCTTTAGTGTATCCTGCTGTAAACTGAGCGTTTG
>JAHIEM010000046.1 GCA_018901625.1 Nanobdellota archaeon | reverse complement strand
TTTTGCCAGATGGAACAGGGAAAGAAGGGGACGAAGGTGAACAAAAAATAGCAAGATTAATTGGGGTTTCATTCAAAGACTTTGCTACTACCGTATATCAACACCAAGAGACCATCCACGACTTTGTGATGCAAAAACCAAGTGAACAGGGTGATGTAATGGACCGCCTCTTAGGTTTATCTGATTGTCGGAATATCCTTGATGGTATTAAGAAGTCCGACATTTCAAAGGTCCAGAAGGAGCTTTCAAAAGAATTTAATGAGTTTCAGGCCCGTATACAACAAGCGATAAAGATAAGACAAAAAGACCTGGATGATAAAAGAGGTAAAGCCAAAGAGAAGAAACTGAGCGAAGAAGAATTAAACGAGAATAAACTGCTTGAAATGGCAGAATCGACTATAAAAGATATTGGTGACTTTGCTCGACTATTGGGACTTACAACAACGACAGTCTCTCCTCTTTCTGATTGGAAAAATACAGAGTTATTTATTACTGATATTAAAAATGAGTGTAGTCGTCTTTGGGCAGAATCTCCCGATGTGAAAGAACAATCAGAAAAACAAAAGAAAAGAAGCGAAATGGTTTCTCTCAAAAGTCAATATGAGACTCAATATCTGAATCTTAAATCAAAGAGGAAAAATCTTCAAGATTTTGAACGAGGAAATGGTAACAGAGATGAAATCGATAGTAAAATAAGAAAAGCAGTTGAAGAGATTGAGGCTGTTGATAAAGAAATTAAGCGAACAAGTCCCAAGGCGGAATTGATTGAAAAAGGTATTTCTATCTTGAAATTAGCTGCTCCCTCTGACGCTGACATTTGTCCCTTGTGCGGAGAAAAGGTGTCCAATTTGCTTGAACATTTACGGAAGGAGTGGGAAGAAAAAATTAAAACTCAAGTGCAGGAATTAAAGAAACAACAGGGAGAATGGGATAAAAGGAAAACCGATTTTGAAAGATTGAAGAAGGAACATGTTCGCTTAGATGAAGATACTCAGAGAGAAAAAGAGAGATTAAAGAAGGCGATTAATAATATTTCAGGATTTCTACATAAAGAGTTGGGGGAAGGCGATGATCCCACTGTAATATTATCCATAGAAATAAAAAACATTGATTCAGGTTTAAAAGAGACTGAAGATGCTATTAAGAGTAAGCAATCTACAATTGGTACCATTTTAGAAAAAACAGATGTAATGAATTTACTTTATGATATTTTGCTATTTAAGAATAAACTCGAAGGAATAAACCAAGTTCAAAGAACCGATGAATACCAGACACAAGAGAAAATCAGAACCGATGTCTCAGATTTAGTAAGAGATGTGGAAGAGCTTAGTAAAATTATCAAATCTTGTATGCTAAAGGAGGCAGAAGAAAAAATTGGTTCAGCCAAGGGTGCAATTGACTACTACTTTCGTAGAATAACCAACAACCCGGCCTTTCAGACACTCAATATTAAAGTTGAAGAAGATAAAAAAATTGGTGGAAACTTTTATATTTTCGAAGACCAAGATGGCAAGAGACCTATTCCTATTCTAAGTCAAGGAGATCTGAATAGCCTTGCTTTGTCTATTTTCTTAGGTTTGACTAAAACATCTGGTGATTCTCATCCTCTCGGATTTATCTTGATGGACGACCCATCGCAAAGTTTAGATTCACAGCAAAAAACTCGTCTTGTAGAAATCCTTAATGAACTCAGCGATATAAAAAACATCACAGTCTCTACTATGGATACTGAACTGCAACAGTTTTTAAAGGATGGTATTACCAAAGTCAAAATTATATATAAGTTTTCGGATTGGGCACCGAATTCCAGCCCGAAAATTTCAAAGGAAATATAATTATGAAAATAGAGACTCTCGAACTTTTACAGAAGTTGCAGAAAAAGTTTGGAATCAAAGGCACACCATCCGGGCCTTTTGGCAAAATTGTACAAAAACTATTGGCTCTCAGTTTCCATGAAATGGGCTTTACTAACATTGTAGAACGAGGCGTACAAGGCGTTGATATTGATACAACATCGGAATCCAATCAGAAATTTGCATTTGAGGTAAAAACCACGAAGAAATTATCAATTCCTCTCACTCCTGATAATGTGCAGGCCCTTCGTGACCGTACTCACGATGGGTACCAACCTGTTATAGCAGTTTTACGTCTTGCCCCTCTTGAGAACTGGATTCTTGCCGAAATCCCGATGGGTGAGATCCCAACAGGAGAGATATTAATTGAAAGTTTAAGGCGATACCGAATGAAGGATTTGGAAAATCAACTATCTTCCATATTCGATAGAGTTGTTCAGAAGCACTTCGGTGGTACACTAAAGGGAAGCGAACATTACCTTAAAGAACAATTGAAACAAGTAGGAATCATAACCAAGCAGGATTAATTTTAAGTTGAGCGACATTCTTTACAAGTGCTCTACAATAAACAAAATATAGGTAAAATAACGTTCAATATAAATTTATTTTTACAATGGGATTTTAATCTTTGAAAATTCCCATAGTTTTACCTGCCGGGGCAGGCACACAAAGGGCGCAGCGGAAGCCCAAGGGGCTGAAGCCGCCCGACTGTGACTGCTTGGGTGGGGGTTGAGGCTTAAGGTGACCGCATAGCAAACCCTCCAACATTTCATCAAAGGGCTCTTTAAGAGAAAAGGAATAGAAAAGAATCTTTGGGCAAAAAAATTTATAAAAAGAATAGATTATTCAAAAGAAGAAATCTCTATAACTCTTTATTATAAAGTAAGTTGTGAAGAAGAAAGCTCATCCTC
>JAHIEM010000045.1 GCA_018901625.1 Nanobdellota archaeon | reverse complement strand
TCAAAAGTGAATTCAGGACTGCTTGAGAGAGTATTTGCTCCACTCCATAAAGCTATTTGAAGTCCAGTCCCTGAACCAGTAACTATAGTTCCGCCTGAATTAGGGAATGTAAACGTTCTATCAGCTGTTGTTAAATCTGCTGATTTAAGAGTAATATATTTAGTTGGAGTTGCTCCACTTTCTAAAATCTTTATTCCACCTGCTCCGAATGTCCCTGTGCCTGTTGTTGTTAAATTATAACTTCCAATATTTATATTCTGATTAGCATTTCCCCCAGACAAATTCAGATATTTGGTATCTGCATAACTCTCATTCCAATTTGGGTCCGCTCCAGGTATCCCAGTTAAATACTGCCCAGAACCAAAATAATAATTAGCAGTTACATTGCCTCCAGAAATAACATTTCCAGTAACATTCAACCCTCCAGTAATTCTAATAAAACCATCAACAATATTATCTATAACCTCATTAAATGCAAAAGTAATTTTCTGCCCAAGAGTTAAATTCTGCATCTGATAATTATTAGCCGTATTCAAATTATCAGAAACATTAGCTCTAAATGTATAAGGGGTAGAAGTTAAATTTATCCTCGGCTCCATTTCAGCATCATCTTCTACTTTTACTCCCAGATAATATTGAGCGGAAAAACTTAAATCAATATCAGTTAAAATTATATTATAAATCCCGTCCGAATCAGTTGTAACAGAATAATTATCACTCCATAAAGCATTTCCAGAAGTCCACGCATCATAAATTGTAAAATTCATATTATATGTTCCAGATAAGGCATTCCCCCCGCTGTCAGCTAATTTCCCGTGAATATTAAATGTCTGCGGAATAGCAGAAACTATTCCCATTGCAATAACAATAACAAAAATCCACACCAGCTTTTTCATCCCCATTTTAAGTATTGTTTCATATTTAAATATTGTTGAGATGACTTTCCCCATAAATAATCTCTTTAGTTAAATCAATAAGATCCTTAGCTTCTTTTATAAAAAAATCATTCTTTGACTTATCTTTATTAATCTCTGTTCCATAAGTATAATCCTCTCTTAATTCAATAATGCTTCCATTTTCATACTTAAAAAAATTAACATATTTTTTACCAATATCTAACTTCCTCCGTTCTATTAAAGAATTAATTAAAGCAACTGTGCACTTTTGATTTCCAGATTCATATCCAAATTTAGCAGCAATTCCTAAAAAACAATGATACATTGAATAAAAAATAGTCCCCAGACTAACATCAAAAATTCCTCCTTGAACAAGATAATTAGTAGTTTTAAAATAATGCTCTGCTTTTTCAATATGTTTTTTTGCTTCTTCAATATCTGGAGTTATTTTTACCAATCCCCTATGCTTGGATTTTTTTCCAAGTCTCTTGCATTCTTTAATTTCTTTTTCTGCTTTTTTCAAACACCATTCGATATGTTTATCTTCCATCTTTAACTATCTCCACAAATTTATTCTGCCCATATAAAACAATTCCCGTCCTCATAATTTCAATAGTTGTTTTTTGCTCTTTTTCCAGATTAACTAAAAAATCTTCAGGAGAAATATTAATCAGATGTATCTCTTTTGGTAAAACATTCCGCTTCTCATTAATTTTTTTATTAATATCCTTAAAATTTTCCTTATCAGCTATAACTATTAAATCAATATCATTTGCCCTCGAATAATTCACAATAACAGAACCAAATAAAATCACAATTCTATTCTCTTTAAAAATTTCTTTAAACTCTTCTTTCCATCTTTTAAAATTATTAGCTTCTTCTGCTAATAAAAAAGATATTAAACTCCTCACATAATCCTCTTCTAAATCAAGATTATAAACAACAGATTTTCCAATTATTTTACTTTTTAATATTTTATCTTTCTCTAAATTTCTTAATAATTTCATAGTCCCAACCCTTGAAACACTTATCTTTTTCCCAAGAGAATTAGCATTATAATAACTAAATGGCTCTCTAAATAAAACAACCAACGCTCTTTTCTCATTTTTTGTAAGTCTTTTCATGTTAACTTTTAGTTATCATATAGTAACTGATAATTACTATTTAAAACTATACAATATTAAACCCGCCCCCTGAATAAATATTTAATTCACACTGCTCCAAAAGATTTAAATATGTTCGTTTCATCATAATCATGTTAATGCCCAGCATGGTCTTCGGACAATTCTGGGCTCTTTTTCACTTCTAATTTATTTATTATCTTATTAAGATTAATTGCAAAATCGCATGCATCTCTTAAATTTGAAGAAGAGCTCTTGCTAAAATAAGCATTTTCAATTCTCTTCATGTATCTTTTCTTTACTATGTTTATTGAATCAATAAAATCCTCGTCCCCGCTTACAACTATTGCTGTATCATAAGAATTATCAACTGCCCCCATAATTAAAGTATTTGACATTTTAACATCATCGCCCTTTACAACATATACATATTTCTCACAGCTTTTTATTTTCTTTAATGCGCATAAAACAACTTCAAAATTAGGGATTTGTCTCAGCTTATCAAGAAATCTCTGATGACTCCAATACTTTTTTTCATTTGCTTCAATATCAAGAGGAGCTACATAATAATACGCCCGCACCAACTTCCTATCTCCTGTCAATTCTTTTATTAATTTATTAAAATCAATCTTCTTCCCTTTTTTCGCAGTGCTATAATAAAAATTACTTCCATCAATTAAGATTATCACTCTTTCTTGTTTTTCAACTTCTTTTTCTTTCATCAAACAATATTAAACCCCTTTGATAAATATTTAAATTATTTAGTTCCATCATTCCTTTCCAATATCTCCTTTATACTCGACAAAAAGAATATAGTATCATCAATTGATTCTTTTGCAGGATTCATGTTCGCCTGTGCAACAGTCTTATAAGTAAACTCGCTTCCTTTACCTTTCTCACTCTCAAATATTCCTAAAAGAGCTTCAGCTTTCTCTTTAACATCTTCATAAATATTTAAAAGCTCTCTTTCAATAATCCCTTCTATAATCAATTTCTTAAATTTAAAATAAACTGCCTGATGCTGACCTTGTTCTGGAATATCTATACCTCTTGCAAAAAGCAAAGCTCTTGCAGAATAAAAAATAGAATAATAAGAATGAGATATTACTGATGAATAAAAAGTATCAGAAGGATTTGCCCCTAAATTTATTTTAGATTCTTCACTTAAAGAAAGATTGAAAATAGCTTTTGCTAATCTTAATTCATTTTCAGCTCTTTCCATATTTAATTTAACCTTTAAATCCATAATCAACAGCCCCCTTTAATATTCTATAATAATTCTCTGCTCCAAACAAAATTATTTTATTCCTGCTTAATTCTTTTCCATAATTCTCTCCTTTTTCTAAAAGCATTTGTAAAAATTCATCTTTACTAAATACAAAAATATGTGGTTTTGGCACCATCAACTCTCCCTTATTCTTTAAAATAACTTCTGTTTTTTTAACATCATTTTTATTTTCAACAATAACTGCAATATCAATATCTGATTTTTTTGTATAATCCCCTCTTGAATAACTTCCAGTAACAATAAATGTAAAGAAACCCAATTCAATAGAATCCATAAGCTCCTTTATATTTTCCAGGGGAAGATTTTTATTTATTTTCTTTTGCTCTATAAGTGCTAAATAAACTAATAAAAGAAGATTATCAAGATTCAAAGAACAAAGATTTGACCCTCTTCTTGGCTCTATATTTATAATTCCTAAAGAACTTAATCTCTTAATAGCATTAAACACCCAGCTATAAGATGATTTGTTCATCTTATTGGCAATCTCTCGAATAGCATATTTATTAAATAAATCTTTTGAAATACATTCAATTATTCTTAATTCTTCATCTGTTATTATTTTTAATACCATTATACTTATTTTAGTATAATATTATACTTTTTAAAGTATATAAACTTAAGCAATATTAAACCCACCCCCTGAATAAATATTTAATTCACAGCCAGGCTCAACATAAACATACTGATTACTTGAAGTAAAATTCCAATTTGCAGATATATTAATCAACCCCGTTCCGCTGATATTTACATCCCCCGGAATATTTATTGCTGTTCCATACGAGCAATTATCAGCACATAATAAATTCCATATTCCTGCAACAGGGGGAGTACAAGTATTTGATAATACAAAACTCAAACTACTCAAATTAACATTCCCAGCAGAATCATTGCAGTAAATAGTCAAATTATTCTGCCCAGATGCAAGAGGAGGACTAAAAGGACTATAAAAAGACCACCCTGCTGGAGTAGAAGAAGAATTATCCCCTCCATTAATGCTATACCAACACACACCAGTGCTCTCACTAACAGTGTAATCAAAAGAAGAAGGCACACTTAAATTAAATACCTGCCCATCATAAGGTGAAGTAATATTAACAATAGGAAAAATAGTATCT
>JAHIEM010000044.1 GCA_018901625.1 Nanobdellota archaeon | reverse complement strand
GGCTTCTTTTATTAGAGCATCTGACATTTTCTTCTGAGTTATTGGGTCACCTATTTGGACTGCTGTTGCAGGGCTTCCTGCATCAATTGCTTCTGAAGAGAAGGTTGCTCCGTGAATTCCGTCCTTGCCTACTCTGCCTCCAGCCATTATTATTAAATCTCCTGGGTGGGCTTGCTTTTCGTGTGAAGGTTTTCCATTAACCTGCCTTGGAATAATTCCGATTGTTCCTACATAGACTAGTGGTTTTCCTTTGTATCTTGAATCAAAGTACACAAAACCTTGGGGTGTTGGAATGCCTGAGCAGTTTCCTCCGACATTGACTCCATCTATTACTCCATCCATAATTTTTCTTGGCGGGAGCATCTTTTGTTTTAGTTCTTTATCTTTGTATAGCGGCGAGGCATCTTCTGGTGGAGCGAAGCAGAATCCATATCTGTTCATTATTGGTTTTGCTCCCATTCCAAATCCCATTGGGTCGCGATTTACTCCAACTATTCCTGTAATTGAACCTCCAAAAGGGTCGAGTGCTGAAGGGGAATTATGGGTTTCAACTTTATCGCAAACTAAAAAATCATTATCAAAGATTATTCCTCCTGCGTTGTCAGAAAAGACTGAGATGCAGAAATCCTTTTCTCCTTTTCTCTTCCTTATTTCCTGTGTTGGGGCTCTGATAAATGTTTTGAACAATCCTTCGTGGATATCATCAATTGGGTCTGCGAATATTGTGTGCTTGCAGTGCTCGCTCCAGGTTTGTGCTATCATCTCTAATTCAACATCAGTAGGATTTCTTTTCTCTCTCTCAAAATAACCCCTGACAGCCTGCATGTATGTTATGTCCATTGCTAGCGGGCCGCGTCTTGAACCGTCTGGGTCAAGAATGCCTTGTTTTCCTATTCTTGCTAATTCTTCACTGTCTGCTCTAAGAACATCTACTTCTATTGGTTCAGGAGGAGATTCTAGCTTGACTTTCGGAACATTTACCCCCATCCCCTCATCTTTTAAGAATTCTTCAAATGATTTTACTCTGATTCGTTGGATTATCGGATTTGCAAAAGTCTCGCCTGCTTGCTGGGCTTGCTCTCTAGTTAAATCTCCTTCTAAGAAAAGTGTTTGTGATGTATAAACTGGAGTATCATTTTTCCCTAGAATATCTTGGAGCCCTTCGCGCGCTGTGTGTCCAACATTATCAGTAACTCCTGGATGAAAACCAATTTCTACAGCAAAGTCGAATCTTCTTTCTTGGCTTTGGTCAATAAATGTTGATTGAGAAACAGGGTTTGAGAGCATTGAGGCAGCTTTTCTTAGCTCTAGTTCAGATAATTGACCATCAATTGTGTAGACATCTGCTAACATTACATTTTGAACGGGGATGCCTTCTTGCTGAAGCCTCTTCTTTTTGACTTCGGCTCTCATGTCTTCTATCTTTGATGCCACCTCGATTCTGTGAGCCATAAAAACAGACTGGAAAATATGTTTATATAGTTTCTGGGAATTTTTTCATCAGAATTGAGTAATAATTATTCTATGCCTGGAATGTTTTCTATAGGTATAATTACTTATACAGGGCAGAGCATTATAACATATGCCAAGAAAAGAGGTTTGCGAAATGTCTCTATTTGGATTTTTTCTGTATAATCTTGAATTTTCTGCAGGGAATTCTGGATTTATACATATTCGATAGGATAGTAACTTTAATAATCATCATATTCCTTCTTTTCTTGTCTCTGGAAAGAATTTTTACTCATATTTGGCTGGAATATGACAGAGAACAACTTGCAAAAAGGGAGGAAGCATCAAAAAAGAATTACTCCGAATTTAAGGATAACACTTACAGCCATATAAGTTACTTAACTAATGAAATAGTCAGATTAGAAGAAAGAATTAAATCCTTAAAGAAGAAGGGATAACCCGCTAATTGCCTCATTGAACTTTTCCGCAGTCCTCTTTTCCTGTTTTTGAAATTCAATATTTTTCTCATTGACTATCTCACTTACAGATTTTCCCTCAGAAGACTTCTCTTTTGTTGGCATCTTTTTTGCACTCCTCTTTTCTAGTATAGACACTATGGTACTGAGATATATAATTCTTTTGTTTGAGGGTTACGTGCAAACCTTTTTTAGATAATACTTGCCCGGATTATTCTTACTTCTTCTACTGGCCTGTCATTCACATCTGTTTCTGAGTTTCCTATTAAATCAATTACTTCCATTCCAGAAACAACCTGTCCAAATGCTGGGTGTTTTGAATCAAGAAAGTTATTATTAACTAAGTTAATGAAGAACTGGCTTCCTCCTGTGTTCGGGCCTGAATTTGCCATTGAAATTGTGCCTCTGTTATTCTTATTGCCGCCTGTATGAGTAAACTCGTCAGTAATCTTGTATCCTGGGTCCCCCATTCCTGTTCCTGTTGGGTCTCCTCCCTGAATCATGAAGTTTGGTATTACTCTGTGGAATATTACTCCATTATAGAACTCTCTTTCAACTAGGCCTTTGAAATTACTTGAGGTTATTGGCATATCATCATATAGCTCAATAGTTATGTTTCCCTTGTTTGTTTCCAGCAAGACTTTTGTTGAATTGTTTGCCATCTTATAATATGCTGTTATGCTGATTAATAAAACTATCGCAATAATTATCGCAACAATCACTGGCTTTTTCATTGCAAAAATAAATTTAAATAGTATTTAAATCTCTCCTTGTATGGCAGTTCCGAAACAACGCGATAGGATAAAACATTTCAAGAAAGTTCAGAAATATCAAGAGATATTTGGGAAACGAGATGAAGAGAAGACTGAGATTTCTGAAGAAGAAAAGAAGGCTAAGGAAGATAAGATACTTGCTATTCTTAATCTAAAGAAAAAGTCTGAATAAGCTTCTTGACTTGGCTTAATCCAAGATATTTTCTTGTGTATTTTGCCTTTGAATATTTGTATGTTGTCATAAACTCGCTGTCTGTTTTTTCTCTTAATTCTTCAAGTTTTGAATTAAAATAATCTTTCAATTTTATCTGCTGTTCTATGCTTAGTTCTGGGGTGAAGAAAAGCTGAATAGGGTTTGTTCTGTAGGGTATTGAAACAAGAATTCCATCCACTTTGAACTCGTCTTTTATCTCATATAAACCTGCCCTTAAATTTGAGCCTGAATCAACTGTTCTTATGAATAAGATATTATTTTTTATTTTTGCTGCGAGTTTTTCATTAACTCTGATTACCTCTTTTGAATATTTGTTATTTTTGTATTTGTTTGAGTTTATAACTTCAATTTCAGTATTTCCTGAGTTTTTTTCAACTTCTGACTGCATCAGATAATAGTTTACCCTGAGATTGTTATTCTGATTATTGCAAAACTCACTAAACTCGCTTCCTGCCCTGTAGTTATTCTCATAAGTTAGTGAGTATTCTCTTCTCTTCTCTTCATTTTCAGTTATTTTTAGTGCTGTGAATTTTATTGGCTTTTTGCTTTCTTGTTTTTTCTCAAACCAGAATATTGCCACATTTGTGCCTGTGTTTTCAAAGATTTTCTTTTCAAATATTACTGCGTTTGTTATTTTATAGGCTTGCAGGAAATCTCTTCTGATTTTATTAGTTCCTGAACTTGAGAATAAGAAGTTGCTCGGGATTATGTATACTGACTTTTCTATATTGTTTTTTAAGTCATTAATTAAAGCTATCTGGTATAAATCTTGATAACCTTTATTTTTATCCTGGAAATATTTTAAATGTTGTTTTGCATTTTTCTGAATATATCCAATATATAAGTAAGGGGGATTTGTTATGTGGAAAATCGGGAATTTTGACTCTATTTTTGGGAAACTTGCTAGAGAATCATGTTGTTTTATATTTTTTCTTGCTAGTTCTTCTGAAATTCCTAACTTGATTGCATTTTGAACTGCTTTTTCAATCATTTCACTATCAGAATCAAATAAGAATATGTGCTCTGAAAAGAAGTTTTCTCTTTCTTCTGTTTTAATTGTTTCTAAAATCGGCAGGATTAAGTTTCCCTCTCCGCAATATAGGTCTACCCAAGCATAATCTTTTAGTTTATCTTTAATTTTTGGAAGAATAAATCTCTTGAATATGCTTGTTGAGGTTAGGTGCTGGCCTAAGATTCTTTCTTTATTCATTAGATTAGTTAGAAAACTGGGTTAAATAAGTTTTTGAATTGCATTACGCCCAATGTGCGCTTTTCACTTTTTAATCTAATTTAAAGTATAGCAAAGTGAAAAGCGCCCACGCCAGGAATCGAACCTGGATATCCTTGCGGAAATGCGATTTATGGATTTTATATTCCAGTCGCACGGAGTACCATTGTCCCACGTGGGCT
>JAHIEM010000043.1 GCA_018901625.1 Nanobdellota archaeon | reverse complement strand
GGAAGTTTTAATGTAATGTCAGAAAAGTAAACCGCACCCCTTAGGGTGCAGACATTGCTTTGCAATGTTAGGTTTTTTTTGATTTTAAAAATAACTCGCAATAAAATTTAGTAATCACAAATTAATATCACTCCAAATCTCAAAAAACCTCTCTACCTCTCCCAGGCAAATAATCTAAGTTTCTTAGGCGAGTATTCAGTTAATGTAGAAGAGATTATTCTTTCCCGCGCATAAACCTCTTTTCTATAAACATCAAGCCCGCAAACATCATCCACAGCGCAAATCTTAGCTGTAAAATTCAGATTAGGAGGCATCTTGCTCTGGATAAACAGGCTGATGCTCAAATTATTGCTGTCCAAAACATCCTGCCTGAGTGCCTCGCTCTGCGAAATCTCATTCAATATTGAGTCTTCCACCTTAATTATCTCTTCATTCTTTGTCCTAGTTGGCTGTTTAGAATATACTGTCAGCATAATTGATGCAATTAGTATTATTGCAATAAAAGCTTCAACAATCTTTATCCATCCCCTTTTATTTCTTATCATTCTAATTATATCTTGGCTTGCCATTAAATTTGGTTAGGTCCACAATCGGAATTTTATTCCAATCCAAATCTTCCAGTACAGCAAGTTTCCCGCTTCTAACCTCCATCCTCATCAGCACCTTGCCTCTAAAATTCTTAACAAATTCATCCACACTGTCAACAAGAAAATTAAAATCAGGATTTGGAATCTTCTCATTAGTGTGAATAACTATGTCAGGAATGCTGATCTCAGAATCACTTTCAGGAAAGATAAACCCTATCATCCCCACAATTTTATCTTCCCAGGCCTTCTTTAGGCCCATCTCTTCTGAGTAAAATTTAGAGGCTCTCTCTAAATCTTTCACTTTAAACATTATATTGTCAATTTTCTTCAGTTTCATCACCATGATTGAATATTCAGCATTCCAAAAACAGAAGTCCCATTCTCATAAACCATCTGAATAGGGGTGTTTCTCACTAAAACACTCGTTCTCTCGGGTCTGCTCCTGGATATATTTAATAAATACCTTCCTCTCAAATCAGTAATTGCAAAACCAAAATTCTCTCGTGAAGGAATACTAAAGTTGTTTCTCACACTTTCATAGCTTGATTTGTATAGCTCAATCAACTCAAGAACCCTTCTATACGAAACCACAATATCATGCCTCTCTAATCCTGATTCATATGAGATTCCCTGCTCACCCAAACTCAAGCAGTCAGTAGAATCAAACTCATCATACCCCCCTTCAGAAAATTCTGTTGAATAGTAAACTCCATAAAAACTGCCTGAACCACTAATATACCAATTTATCCCATCACTCTTAGCATTCACTCTCTCCCCACTAGAATCTCTAACTATAATCTTAGATGCAGAGTTTATAGCAGGATAAGAAAAACAGCTAGTTGGCTGGTTTAAGACTAGTGTCATATAATCTACTCTTATAGCAGCGAAATTAATCACGCCTCTTTCAGCAGAGTCTAATCCAATCTCGCTCTTTTGCGGTTGATAAACAGGGAAGATAGCAAACAAGAATATAACAAAACTTATGAATATAACAAACGAGAGAACAGTCTCAATATGCCCGGATGCTTTTTTTACAAGATTCATTCTAAATAAATGCCTTAACTCCTGTAGTTATTAGATAAGCCACAATCATCATCACAAAAGAGTGTTTCAGTCCTGGCTTGATGCGTCCCTCAGCAAGTTTCCCGATTATCAAGCCAGCAAAAAACCCCTGGGAGAGCAACAAATACAAGAACGGGCGGGACATCTCTTCTGCACTCACCTGCCCGCCAGAAGATAGCCCTGCAGAAGTCAGTCCTTCAATATCCCCCCCAGACATATCTCCAAATTCTGTAGCCATTGGCAGAATCTTAAACTGCAAGACTAGCATGATTATGATAAATATGAAGAAAATAATATACCCCTGCACAACTAGGGAATAAATAGCAGACCTTCTCTCTTTTTTCAGTTTTTCAATCTCAGCAACTGACTTAGATACAGAATCAAGTATATCCTCAATCTTGCCGCCTGCCTTCTCAGCCTCAGATATCAGGTTTATTGCCCGAGTAACAGTGCTGCTGTTAACATCAGATGCAAAAGTGTTTAGTGCGTCTTTCACAGGAATCCCGAGTGCAATCTGATTAGCCAGCTTTTGGACATAGGGAGTTAGCGATCCATAAAACTTAGTTCTCACATTCATGATGCTCCTGCTAATCGGAGTTCCAGACTTAACCGCCTCTGCCAGATTTCTGGCAAACTCTAGGAACATCTCATTATTCTCTCTCTCTATTCTAGAATCCAGAGCAAGCGAAACTATAAACGGCAGGATAGCTACAACCCCCCCGATTCCAAGAACAAAATAGAATATCCTGCTGTCTCTCAGGAAGATTACTGCTCCAAGCATAATTATCACTGCCCCAATTATTCCAACTATATGTTTCTTTTCTATATTCATCTTAGTAAACAGGCTGTTTTAAGTGCAAAACAGCAAGGAAAATAATATTTATTAATGCGACGATTGAGATAATAATAGTTGTGAGAGCGCTAACTCCCAGCCCAATGCTTATCGGTCCAACACTTATGAGTATCAAAAGAAGCATCATAATCATTGGCGCAGCAATAACCACAGAAATATAAATGTCCATAAAAGTCTCAGCCATCTTTGTAGACTTCTCCCTTTCTAACTTATAATCAAATAATAATGTCTCTGTTCTCTTATCTAGAAACTCTGTTAAACTTCCTCCAGTAGAAATTGTAGTAGCCAGCCCATTAAACAGCTCAGCTAACTTGGTGCTAGAGGTAGATTTGGCAGAGTTCTTCAGCGCGCTCACAAGATCATAGCCATAAATATTAACCTGATTAATCACCTTCTTTATCTCACTCTTAGTGTAAGGATACTCCTTTCCAAGCGCAATAATTCTAAATATCTGTGTTGGCTCAATCCCGCTCCCAGCAATAGCAGACATATGCATAGTCACAAAAGGAAGTTCCTGATTTATCTTTCTTCCAATACTCCCTGCTTCTAGATGAGGATAAACATAAGCTCCGAAAAATGTCAGAACAGGAATAGCAATGCATATCAGCATGTTAGTAAGAATCCTAGATGCACTAAATTCTGCAAAGATTATAATCGGAAAATCTAGGGTGAGAGTAAAAAATAACAGGAACACAAATAGCAAAATTGAAAACAGAGAAGCTAGCAGGGTAGAAAATAATATCATTGAGACATAAGTATTTAGTATGAATGGAATATTTGCTTTTCTCAGGTCATTTCCAGTATTCTTAAAATAACCCTTATCAATTAAATCATTTGACAAGCGCGAGAAGAACTTATTAGATATCTTTGCATACTGGCTCGGCTTCTTAAAAGCTTTCGCGATAATCTTTGAAGTTTTGTCCTCCTTTATCAGCCTTTTCAGAGTCGCATCACTCAAGCTAAGCTCTTCAAAGAACTTCTTCCTATCCTTCTCATTGATAGTAATATCCCTCACAATTCCTTCCTTGTTATACTTGACTTTCACAAGCTCTTTTACTTCCTTAGCCTCTCCAAGAGATTTTACTGGAGAAGTATTATTAACAAGAGAAGGAATAGAGTTATTTATTATTATAAGCAGCTCTTTAAGAGAGGCAATAGACTTTATAAGCAAATCCTTCTCTCTCCCAACACGGATATCTCTCTGGCTGATAAGGATTCTCAACTCTTTTATTATCTCCTTTTCTTCATCTACATTATGTATTAGGTTTTTTAGAGTCATTATAAATATCCTCCTGGCTGTTGATTTAGAGTCATCTTAAATTATGCAGGACACCCCAGTTTAATTTCTGAACTTTCTCGCATCTTGCCCCTGCCAAATATCCTCCTGGCTGTTGATTTAGAGTCATCTTGCCCTCGCTAATAACTGCGCAATCTGCTTCTGGAATGAGAGTATAGATTTTTTTGCATTCTCAAAGTTTGCCAAATCTCTCTTGTCATAATAATCCTCCATCTTCTTTACAGCTTCGTCCATCGCAGACACCAGCTGAGTTAGGATTTGTACTTCTTCGTACTCCATTTTCTTCCCCCCTCTTTAGTTAGTTTTCTTGGTCTGTCCCAATAAGGAGACTTGCATCTCGGGCAAACTCTTGGCTCTTCCTTGTTTCTAGCCACCCATCTATGCCCGCACCTCTCACAGCAATACCCTTCCAACGTTATTCTGCCCATTTTACATACCTTTAGATATATCCCTATGAGTATATAAACTTTACTATATTACTATAAGTAATATACTCATAAGAAGTCTAATCCGAAATGCCATACTCTTTCAGTACCTTTTCAGGATTCTTATAATACTCATTAACCAGCTCTTGGACTTTCTCAAAACTGAATATCTTCCTTTTAAACAATTCATAAAGAATCTTAACTCTTCTGTCAAACTCTCTCGAAAGCTCTCCCCTGCTGAGCCCGTATCTTAACATTATCTTCTCCAAAACTCTTGAATCCTTCTTAGAGTAGAATTTATCATCTACAGGATTCCACATAAAAGGAGTATTAGTAAGAGCTATCCCCTCGGGGTTGACTTTCACAATCTCGACAATCTCTCTTAATCTTCTAGTCTGGTTCTTGTTGACTATTGCGTGAGTCATAATCGCGACTGCGTCAAGAGTATTTACTAATGTGGGAGAGAGCTCAATTGGGGGTGTTTCAAGCCTCTTTATTACAGTATCAACAGAGTCTGCGTGCATTGTTGATATTGACGCATGTCCAGAAGCCATGCCCTGAAATAATACAAATGCTTCCTTGCCTCTAACCTCTCCAACTATCACATAATCTGGATTTTGTCTGAATGAGTTTTTAAGCAGGCTGAACAAATCAACTTCTCCCAGCTGCCCTGTTCCAATAGCAGTTCTTGCAACAGAAGGAAGCCAGTTCTCTCTCGGCAGATTAATTTCGCGCGTGTTATGCACAAATATATTATTGCATAAGAATTTTTCATATCCTGGAATGCTTAAATCAAAAACCTCTGTCTCTTCAGAACTTAACTTTCTTATTTTTTTAACCCTGTCCCAGAAGATATCATTATGCGAAAGATCATTAAACACCGAGCCAGCCGGTGCAACCTTCTGCATATAATTTCTCCCCAAATTTTGCATTCCAGCAGTATATCCGTGCTGAAGTTTTTCAATTAAAATTTTATTCAATTCATTCACTTTTGTTGCAGTTAACGGAATAACATCAGAATTAGCATGCATTGGCTTAAAATCGAACAATTTTAGTTTTGCATTTTTTCTTTCCTGTAAAAATCCTATCTCCTTGAAAAGATTAAGATTTTCAATTCCTGAAACTGACATATTAATGCATCTATCCTTTCTGTCAAAGTCATTTATTCTGGAGATAATCCCCAATCTTAAGAACATTGATTGCAAATCCTCTAAGAGGGCATAGCTTTGTGAAGCGCAGGCAACCTCGCATTTTTTAACGCACCCATCAGCGCTAAAATATCCTTTAATAAACTCTTTTATCTGGCTGTTAGAAAGGGCGAATATAAAATCAGGAATCTGTTTAGTATCTGAATAGCCATCAAAGCTCAAAACATATTTCATAAATTTGTAAAATATTGTGCTGTGAATCCTTAAAGAAACAACCCCGTCATTCATTTCGGAGTAATTTGAGCCAAGGTATTCCGCAACTTTCTTAAAAACATCCCTGCATTCTTCATCTATATTTGAGATAATAACTGAGTTGCCGTTATAGTTGTCGTAACTTCCATCTCCTATCCATAAACCAAGAAACTGCAGGAATTCATCACTTATCCTAAAAATAACTGGGATAGAAGAGGTATTCTTGCTTTTTATTTTTAATTTTCTTAGCTCCTCATCTGAGAATTTATAGTCTGTTTTCATAAAATCTTCTATCTTTATCAGATTATTGTTCTTCCACCATCTGTATTTCTCCTTTTTTACTGCAAAATCTTTTAATTTAAGCTTCTTGAAAAGTTCCTGCAATGGCTCTCCTGAAAGAAAATCCTCTCTAAACTGCCCTAAATTATTAATTAAATTTATTTCCTTTGTTTCAATTCCATTGACAGGAAGGATTCTCGGAACAGCGATAAAAGATTCTTTCTCTTTTAATTCAGCAGGCTTTATCTCTTCCAGCCCAGAATCTCCAAGTGAAAACAAAGAGTGGTCCTGAGTTATTTTTACTTTCCTTCCTGTTGCGGTTAGTATCTCGTAAATATCTTTTTTCACTTTATGGCTTATATAATCAGATGGCTTGACAAATATTATTTTTCCCTTTTCATTTAATGTCATTACCTCTGCATCTATCTTCTTGTCAACAAATTCTTTTATTGTAATGTTTCTAGTCCTATATTTCTCTTTGATTATTATCTTGCTGTCTCCAGTTACACTGTCTTCAATAGACACGACTCTTGATTCTGGAGGAATAAAAAATGCAAGTGCATTTAACAATGTTGTCTTTCCAGAAGCTGTTCCCCCAGTTATGAGAATATTTGACTTGTACTGCACGAGTATCCAGAAGTAAGCCAGCATTTCAGGACTTAGAGTGTTTAGTGCAACAAGCTGGATAGGAGTCCACGGAACCTTGGTAAACTTTCTGATTGTAAATGTTGGTCCCTTGCTGGTTATATCAGTAGTGTAACTAGCATTAACTCTGCTGCCATCACTAAGCGTCCCGTCAAGCAATGGGGATGCGTAAGAAATATACCTCCCACACCTCTGAGCCAGCTTCTCAACAAAACTCGCAATATAATCAACATCTTTGTAAACTATCTTTGTCTTCAGATTTCTATAAACCCTATGCACAATGTAAACAGGAGTATCAACTCCATTGCACTCAATATCCTCGATAAAATAGTCTTTTGTTAGCGCCTCGATCTCATTCAACCCAATAAAATCCCTGAATAAGTAATAGAATATCTTCTTGTACGTCTCTCTGCTTATCTTCATATTAAGCTCTGAGATTAGCAAAACCGCTGTCTTATTAATATAATTAATCATTGCTTCCGGAGTCCTCTCAACAAGAACATTTATGTTAATCACCTCTCTCATGCTCTTCTCCAAGTCTTCAAGATCAGATTTTTCTCCCTCATCAAGCAGCGGCTCTTCTAAATCATAAACTAATTCAGATAACTTTTTGTCCCAGTAAATATGCGCGAATGCATAGGGCGCAATTAGCGCGTATCTCACATCAACCTTAGTTTTATCATCTAGTCTAGGTAATGCAGGAATTCCCGGATTCAGATTTATATAAATATCTTGTGAAAAGTCTTCCATATTTCCCTCTTTTGTTACAAACAAATAGCTAAAGGGATTATTTAAATCTTTTTAGTAAAAATCAATATTCTGGTAATCGCCTGTAAACCCATTGTTCTTTAGATAGAAATTATATGCTGTTGGCGCAAACTGGAATGTTTGCAGTATATCCTTTCCTCTGTAGGTTATATTTGCCCTAGAATGGTAATCTATGCTCAGGTTAACAGTATACTTGCTGCTTCCCTTTTTGACAGTTATTGCTTTGATATTTCCTCCAATGTTAATCACTGCTCCCGGCTCACTATACTCACTCTTGCTCTCATCAATTACAATAGACAAAACATCCCTCTCAGCATCAATATAAAGCTTGCCTCTCCCAATTTTAATATCAACAGGAATAGATGTCCCTGCCCCTGCATATTTTACTGCATCAATCTGCTTGTCAATATAATTCAGCAAATCTATGCTCTGTTTTATAGAGATAGAATCTCTCCTCTCATCAATAGCAGGCTTAACAATCCCAAGAACAATCCCGATTATACTAAGTCCAATTAGAGTATATACGACTGTCTCAACCCAAATCTGCGCTTTTCTATTCATTACAAATTAGACAAGATGTCCTTGCCTCAAAGTTTAATTCTCGAATTTGCTTTAATTTATTCTTGCCCATTATAGTATTTCATTTTTAAGCAAGATAGCAGTCAATCAATTTCTGGTTTACTGCCTTGCATGTTTTTCCTGTATCAAGCAATGGAGCAACATCAACAGATTCAGCCGTGAAATTAAATACATATGTCTCTGCGCCCCCAACATCAGGCACAGATAAACTAGTGCTCCCATTATACATGCTAATTGCAGAGAAACTTACCCCATTCTTAATATCATACTTCTTAGCGCTCCCAGAAGATGTTATAGAGACAGAAAATCCACTCACACCCTCAGCCCCCTCATTTACTCTTACCATTAACTTAGTAGCTGTAGAGTTAAAGCAAGTATACTTCCCCTCAACAATACTAACAGTTTCCTGAAGATTACTGCAAGATTTTGCGCTGTCTAGCATGTCTCTAATCCACGGAACAACAAAAACAAAAAGCATCGAAGCTGCTGCAACAGTAAGCATAACTAGAAGAACAGTGGCAATAATCCCTGACAAGCCTTTCTTCTTGCTCATTCTTCAATAACCTCTATCTTAATGTTATTGCACGTATACTCTTTTTTTGAACTCTTAGTCTCACCGAGTATAGCTGGAACAACATCGACTGACTGCGCACTATCCATTCCCTCAACCTCATAGACATTTGACTGTCCAGGAGCAAGCTTAATATCATCAACTCTCTCTACTCTCTCCCTTCCAGAAGTTTTTAATCTTACTTCAATGCCATAGATTGGCACATTGCCCCTATTGTTTAAATAAAGAGAATTTGAAGTTCTGCTCGCCTCTAAGTTTATCTCTCCACATCTCTGGTCAGCGCTTGCCCCATTCTTAACAACAGCCTCGCCAATAAATCTCCTCGCCCAGAGGAATATAATCAGCGCAATAATTATAACTAGAACAATCAACAAAACAGTCGCAATTATCGGGCTTAATCCCTTCTTACCTCTTTTCAACATCATTTTTTACCTAATTAGCTCTAGTTTAAAAACCTTATCCACACCCTCCAATATCCTGGGTGATTATTGAATTCTCGCAAACAATCAGGTTCTTCCCAAATCTTAGTGGTTTTATTTCTATTCTCTCCACACTAGCATGCTCAGTATATGTAAAAATAAAACTTCTTGACTCACTCGCATTTAATCTATCTCCCTCAAAAAATACCTCTCCATTATTTTCTTTCCCAACAAGATTTATTGCAAAACCCTTCCTAGTGCTATTGCTTCCGTGAAGCATAAACCCGTCAACACTATGAGTTCCGTGATTGTTTATTGTTAAGGTTAGTGTCTTGCTTGTAGGATCGCATATATAATCTTCAATTATCAGGCTAACTCCATCAGGACAGCCCTCATTATCTTTCCACACATATGATTTTAGATACGCATAAACTATAATGCTGACAGAGATAGCTATAACAATAAGCAAGACATAAGCAATCATCTCACTAACCCCTCTTTTATTCAGATTTCTTCTCATGATTCTATTCCTCAATCTCAACTATCACTTTTCCAGTTGTACTATCTGCAACATACCCCTGCTTCTTAATCAGGAATGCAAAGTTCTGCCCAGAGTTCATATCAAAACTATAAGTAAAATTCCCAAGGCTCACATTTACATAATCTCCCCATGCCTGAGCTCTCCTTACCTTAGTGCTGGTAATATCAACATAAGAGCTGCCTGCTCCAGAATCAACTGTTATAACCCCTGAACTCTCGCTGACAAAAGCAAGAACAGTTATATTGCTCGGATCCCCATATACAAACACCCAGTCCTCAATCTCCTGGTCCTGTTTGCCAGCAACATAAACATTTGTCCAGTTTTCTATTAACTGAGAAATCTCTCCCTGGCTGTAAAGTGCAAAATCAATCACATACCCGCTCTCTCCCCCAAGCTCCTGCCTCAAGTCAAAAACAACAGTTTCTTTTTCTTCAACACTCGCATAATTACTAACACTAGCCAAGCCAAATACCACCAGCGCAATAATAATCGCTGCAACTAAATAAAACTGCCCTCTTTTATTCATCAAAAAATCAGCAGATTTATGTTTATAAATCTTTATAAAAACATTTGCAGACTCAGGAGCCAGCTCGATATTTGCTGTAAAGTTTAACCTCTAAACTTTCTCGGCTCTGTTTCCTATAAGCACCTTAACTCATGTTTAGGGCTGCTCCGATCAAGGTCTGACCCATTTCGCAGGAGCAAGATCGAATAGGACAAAGCGTCAACGTCCGCCTAGAGACTCTATAGCTCGTATCTCACCAACTCCCTTGCAGCTTGCCATGAAGCCCGTTTGCAAATGGCAGAGGGCTAACCTGCCAACCTAGTCTGCATATTTAGCCAGTTTAGATAGTTTTTAAGCTTTATGATGCTTCCAGTAGTTAGGAAAGTAAAATAGTGGGCAATGGTTTGCCTAAAATAGAGTTATAGACGCTATTAAGTCTGTTTTCAAAGATTTTCAGTGCATGCTCTTTTTGTGCATCTCGTAGATATTTTATTCTTACTTCAATCTTGTGATTTTGCCTCCATAATGTCTGTTGAGCCAGTATCTTGGCTTTTTGCTTGTTGTAATTTTCTCTTCTTTTTACTAAAAGATGCTCGTGATTGCTTGCCCAGTATTCCCTCTTTGTTTGATTATATTCTTCACGATTTTCTCTTTCTTAGGATTCTTTAATCTTATTGTTTCTCTGATTGGTAGTGAAAATTTTGGGAAAAGGTTTAAATATAACTTTATGCTTTGGATATGTATGAATCCAGC
>JAHIEM010000042.1 GCA_018901625.1 Nanobdellota archaeon | reverse complement strand
GGTATATTGACATTGAGAAGACAAATGCATTTGATCTTGTGGCAGGGAAGTACTATTGGAAAGCCAGCAATGATTATATTTCTGGAATATCGCACGAGTTTGAAATAAAGTCAGAGGTGGGGATGAAAGTTACCAGAGATGAAAACGGAAGTGAATTAGTGAATATCGGAAATGTCAAGTTGAACGTGACTAAGAACAATGAAGGAGTAATGGTGGGGTATATTATACTCGAGCCCGATTCAAGCGAGAAAATTGAGAATGAAGGAAATTATGCGGGAGGGCAGGCATAAAATGATTGATAAAAGAGAGGATATGAAGAGAAAATTGAACATTGATCAGATTGATAAATTATTATTTTCAAACAATAGATTAATAATCACTCCCTTTGTTTTAATTATGTTAACTTTAATTATACTCAATCTTCCCCATGTCTCTGCTTTGGGGATAACTCCTGGAAGAACCAGTGTTTATTATCAGCAAGGGCTAGAAAATGAGGTTCAGTTTTCTGTCTTAAATAATGAACATAAGAACATGCAAGTATTATTGACTGTGCAAGGAGATTTGGCAGATTCTGTAACTCTATTTGACAATATTATTAACTTCCTGCCGAGCGAGGAAAGCAAACCCCTTAAATACAGTTATAAGCTGCCTGACAGCATTGCAAAATCACCTGGCTTGCACACTGCAGAGATTGTTGCTCTTGAAGTTCCAAAATCAAATGAGAAGGGAACTTATGTGGGAGCAACTGTTTCTGTAATTTCGCAGTTATATGTGTATGTTCCGTGTCCGGGGAAGTGCATTGAATCAGACCTGAATGTTTTGGACGCAGAGAGCAATGGAACAGCAACATTTATTGTTCCTGTGATTAACAGAGGAAAGCTGGGAATAGGCGAGGCACGAGCGGTTATAGATGTTTATACAGGCACTGGCGAGAAACTTGCCTCTGTAGAAACAGATTACCAGAGTATAGAGCCTGGAGCGAGGACAGAGCTGAGCGGGAAGTGGAAGGTTAATACTGGAGAGGGAAATTATGTCGGAAGGGTTAGTGTTTTCTATGACGGCGAGACAAAGAATTTTGAGAAGCAGTTTTCAGTTGGTTCTCAGACACTGTCAATTGAGAGCATACTTGTAAATGATTTTACTCTTGGAGAAATTGCAAAATTAAGAATATTGGTTGAGAATAGGTGGAATGAGGAATTAAAGAGTGTGTTTGCTAACCTGCAGGTGTACAATTCTGAAAATCAGGTAATGGCTGATATAAAGTCTGCTAGTGAGGATATTCCTGTACTTTCAAAGAAGGAGCTTGTTGCTTATTGGGACACTGTCGGAGTTAGTGAAGGGCAGTATGATGGTAAATTAATGGTTATATACGGCAAGAAAAGCTCGGACAAGAACTTAGTTTTGAAAGTAAGTCAGAACAGCCTCGATATTGCTGGAGTGGGATATGCAATAAGGGGCAGTGGGGGGAGAGGGGTAAGCTTGACAACTATACTGCTAGTGATTGTGATATTGCTCTTAATTGTGAATCTGGCATGGTTTGTGTTTTTCAGGAGATTTGTCGGCAGGAGAGGAGGAAAGGGCGAGAGAATGGAAACACATGAGAGAGTAAAATCAGAAGATAGGAAAGAATCAAGAAAGGGATTTGTGAGGGTTAAGTAGCTTTTTTTGATTAGTTGTTATGCATATGTTTTGTTAACTTGAGAGCTGAAGGAAATCTATTAAACACTAACTTCTTCTGACATAAAAATTATCTATTCGTGAAGATAATTAAAGCCTTCGCAAGAAATCAGCCCGCTTTAGCTGGCTGATGAATTGCGTTATGTATTTATTCTTTGAGTGATTATGAAAAGTGAGCTTGTTCTAGCTAACTGAATTTGCGATTCATAGTTAGAACTTTCTCGAACTAAATAAACCTTTTGGAGAACAAAATGGAATACAAACACTATGCCAACTCGGTAGGAAATAATCTGAAGACAATTCAGATAACAACTAAATACAGATATGCGATGATGCGAAAAGACAAGATAAAAGTTTTTTGCAGAGTTGCGATTGAAGAATCCTGCAAAAAACACAGGATAGAAATAATTATCCTCAAGGTGCTTGATGAGCATGTGCATTTAATTGTTGATTGCCCTAGAACATTATCTGATGCAATGTTGATGCAGATGATTAGGGGATTGTCCGCATACTTGTTGTTTAGGATTTGTCCTGAGTTAAGATTAAGATATCCTCGAGGAAGTTTTTGGAATAAAGGATATTTTTGTGCAGGTTGTGGAAGTGATTTTGATAGGGCTTTTGGGTATGTGAAGAATCAAGAGTTGCATCATTATTAGGACGCTGTCGGCTTTAGCCGACAGAGGACGTCACATTAGGTGTTCAATAATTAGAAGCTAAATCGGAGTTGCCCGGGCCGTTAGCTTAGATGCTGCAGAAGATGGAGCGGATTAGGTTTTGTATCCGAAACGGAGTTGCAAAAAACTCAATAGAAATGTTTATAAAGGGGTGTTTACATATAGTTTTAGAATTGATATTTTGGAGAATATAAAAGATGGTGTCAAAAAAAGCGGTGGTTGTTTTGGTTTTGATAGCTATTGTTCTGTCAATTATTTCTGCTGCGATTTTTTATGTGGATTCAGATTTTGGGAAAAATTACGGAACAGGCGAGAAGACAACTGACAGCGGGAGCGCGAAGGTTAGTATAGTAATAAATTCTCAGCCTCAGGAGGTTCAGGGGAATGGCTGAAAATAATTTTTTAACTGTTGTTGCGGTTATCGCTGTTGTTTTGTCCCTTCTTAATATAGGAATAATTATTGTAAAGGTGCCTGTGATTAAGGAAAGGATTACAGGGTTTGCGTCATCAGGGTATGTTAATGTGACTGTTTCAACTCAGATAACTATAAATCTTACTACAGATACTATAAACTGGGGTCCGGGAGTAATTAATGCTGGGCAAGAAAATGCAAGCCTAAATACTAACGGGGCACTTACTGCGACAGTTTTGCGGGGAAATTGGACAACTACTCCTACTGCGATAGTCATAGCAAACATTGGAAATGTTAATGCTTCACTGACACTTGGGGCTGGGAAGACAGCTGCTACTTTTTTCGGAGGGAATGCTGGAGATCAGGCGTATCAGTGGAATGTTTCAAATAAGGATGTTGGGAGCTGCAATGGGGGCACAGAGGTAATGAATACATGGAGAAATGTTAATTC
>JAHIEM010000041.1 GCA_018901625.1 Nanobdellota archaeon | reverse complement strand
CACCCTTGCTTCCTGTCCTGAGGAGTATTGCAAAAAGCTCTGCATCGCTTAGTGCTTCTGGACCATGTTTGAGGAACCTTTCCCCGGGTCTCCCCTCTTTTGGAATGTCCTTTATTCTCATGTTTATTATACTCAGAACTTAATTAAAAATCTATCTTTTTGACATCTTTTTTACTTAGACATTCACACAGCTATCTGATGCGAAGATTTATTAAAGAAAGCAGCGAATTTGAAGCTGAGGCAAAGAATGGATTCTGGAAAGACTTTGAATAAAGAGCAAGTGGAAGCAATGAATACTTTAGATGGAAATCTCTTGATTATTGCCAGTGCTGGAACAGGCAAAACAACAACAATTGTAGAGCGTTATGTTAATTTGGTTGAAAATCAGGGTTACAGCCCTGATGAGATTCTAATGACTACTTTTACTAATAAAGCTGCTAAAGATATGATGAACAAGATTGCCAAGAGAACTAAGAAAATACCTTCGTGGATTGGAACAATGCACGCTTTATTCTTAAGGATATTAAGGGAAAATGCAAAATTAGTGCTTAACAATGATAATTTCCTCTTATTGACTGAAGAGAG
The DNA here is from genome assembly GCA_018901625.1 of Nanobdellota archaeon. Taxonomy (GTDB): domain Archaea; phylum Nanobdellota; class Nanobdellia; order Pacearchaeales; family GW2011-AR1; genus JAHIEM01. The sequence goes on along the minus strand of JAHIEM010000041.1, from coordinate 1,798 downwards.
TGAAAAAAAGAAGATAATAAAAAAGATACTGGAAAAAGAGAATATTGACGCGAGAAGAGACAATATCTCCTATTTTGTGAAAAGAATTGGAATTTTCAAGAGTGTTGGAATTTTGGCAGATTCATTGAAAGAGGGGGCGAGTGTGGATTATAAAAATGAGAGGATAGAAGAGATGATTGAAGATGAGCTCATACACATAGACTCTCGTTTAAAAAGCAAATCTGTTAGAATTTACAAAGAATATCAAAGGTACTTGAAAGAAAAGAACCTTGTTGATTTTGATGACATAATCTTACTTACTTATGAAATCTTGTCTAAAAGTGAAAGTGTAAGAAAAAAGTATTTTGATAAATTTAAGGTAATTATGGTTGATGAAGCGCAGGATTTGAGTGTTGCCCAAATTAGAGTATTAGATTTACTGGAAAATAATAATCTCTGTTTAATTGGGGATGATTGTCAAAATATCTATGAATGGCGAGGAACTTCGAATGACTTAGTTTTTAAGTTTGATAAGCATCATAAAAAAGTAACATTAAAACATAATTACAGATCAACTAATAAAATCATCTCTGCAGTTAATAAAATAATTGACTCATTGAAGTTCAAGATAAGCAAAGAGTTAATATGCACTCGGGAAGAAGGAAGTAAGATTTTAGTTGAGTCATTTGATGATTTTGATGAGGAAATAGACTATATTGTCCAAAAAGTAAAAGAATTGTTAAAATCTAAAGTTGAAAAGGAAGACATAGCTGTTTTATTCAGGACAAATAGTCTTGGGAAACAAATAGAAAGAGAGTTTCGCAGGAATAAAATACCTTGCCATTTGTCCAGGTCAAGGGGATTTTTTGAAAGGGAAGAGGTAAGAGACATACTGTGCTTTCTTAGATTGAAAATAAATCCTGATTCTGAAAAGGATTTTGAGAGACTAATTAATCTCCTCCCAGGATTTGGTAAGGCAAAAGTTGAGAAGCTAAAAGATGTTTCTCTTAAGCATAAATTTTCTCTTATTGATTCATTGGATTATTCTTTGGAAAGTTTTAATGATTCCCAGAAAGAACAATTGAGTGCTCTTAAAGGCGCTTTTTTATCTAAAGGCAATCCAATCGAGACATTTTTGAGCCTATTCAAATATCATGAAAAGATGTTACAAGAGTATGGTTCAGATCCAGAAAGGATAGAGGACAAAGAAGGCAATATTGATCTAATGCTAGACTTATACAAGGAACACTCGGCAGAGGCTAATGGAATCAGAAGCTTTTTAGACAGTTTAATTGAGCTAGAAAGGAAGGAAAAAGATAGGGACAAGATAGTGTTGACTACTATACACAGCGCAAAGGGATTAGAATGGAAATATGTATTTTTAGCAGCCTGTAATGAAGAAATACTACCCTATTACAAGGAAGATCTAAGTACAATAAAAAGGGATAGTGAACTAAGATTATTCTATGTAGCTGTATCCAGGGCTAAAGACTTCCTGATTATCACGCATTCTTCTAATAACAATTGGAAACAAGACTTAGAGCCTTCTCAGTTCCTGGATATAGTGTCTTAATGACAGCTAAAAACTGACAGCTTTACCGAAGAGTTATGTTTTATTCTTTATGATAACAGGCTTCAAAGAGGGGGACGAGCTCCAGGCAGAGGAGAGATAAAGCTGAAGAGGAAATATGGGAGTTCCCTGCTCAAAACTACACCACAATAAAACTTAAATAACTCTTTTTTCTATTAGAATTATGGGAATCAAAAAGAAACTTAATTTAGGATTGAGAGTTGGAGGATCATTAGCTGCTTTGATTTT
>JAHIEM010000040.1 GCA_018901625.1 Nanobdellota archaeon | reverse complement strand
GTTACTTACTAATTACTACAAAATAGCAATGTTTAAATACTGAGTTTTGGTGGTGAAAACATGACTAAACTTACTGGAGAAAAGGTAATTGCCGCGGCAATTACTTCTGTGATTATACTTCTACTTGTATTATCTGGACCTGCGAATGCTTTTAGTGTGAAACTTGGAGAATTTGATGTAAAAACCCCTGAACAAGGACAGGTTATATCAACTACAGCAACAATAACAATAGACTCTCACGAAAGAATAAATCTTAATAATGCAACACTTTTCATAGATGATTCCCCTTATTGCACCTTTGCAGTAAATGCGCCGGGAACTAACTGCACAGGAATAAACATAAAACTAATCGGAACAACACCAAGTTCTGACTATGGATATGGATACGGATATGGTTATGGATACGGATATGATCGTAGATATGGATACGCTCCTGGCACTTTCACTTATAACATTACATTATATACAGCTAATTTCTCAATTGGAGATCATAATTTGCAATTGAAACTTAATGCAGACAATAATCCTGCCAAATCTGAAGTAGTTTCAATAACAATAAGTCCGCAAGGAGCTTCAAAAACTGAAACAAAGATAAATGTTCAGTCAGGGGTTGATACTCCGTTCTTAGGCGGAAATATTAGTATTAGCTTAAATGGAACAGGAAGAGTTGTTGTTTCAAGTTTTCCCTCGCAGCCAAATGGAACAAACACATCTGGAATTCCCGCATTAGGAAAATGGTTTGAGATTTATAGCTCTCTTTCAGATGTAACTGGAACAGTGATAAAGGTTTATTACACTGCCTCTGAGTTATCTGCCGCAGGATTAGATAAATCAAATCTAAGATTATACTACTATAATGGAACTGACTGGATATTACCTTTAGAAACAGGAGTAAATACAACTGGCAATTATGTTTATGCAATAACTAACCACTTCTCTTTATGGGGAGTTTATGGAACTCAGACACAGAATAATAATGGAAATTCCGGGAATGGAGGAGTTGTTCACGGGAATAGCACAAAGAAACTGCCTGATGAACAATTGACTATTCCTCCTGCAACAACTCCAGCACCTGATGTAACTCTCCCTCTCAATGAAAATAATAATGAGAATTCAAACAATCCCAGTGGAATCACTGGAGCAGTAATTGGGACAATCACAGCTAGAAATATTGGGATAGTTCTCATTGCCATGTCTGTTATTGTTGCAGCTGCCCTAACAGTTTTCCTTGTAAGAAGAAAGAGAAGGATTTCTAGATATTGATTTTGGCCTTGCAGGGAAATGAAAACCCACGCATAAGGCTGGTTTAAAAAGACAACAAAACATAAAAAGCAGTGATAGTACCCTGATTAATGGCTAATTATTCGGAAAAGGGCAAGACTATGGTAGATGCTTGTGTGTTCTTAAGGGTAATTCTTCAGGAAGCAGGTTCAGACAGTTGTGAAGAATCAATTAATAACATCTCTTCAAGAGGAGAGACTTTATGCTTAACTCCAGGAATAATTCATGAAGTAATAAAGGGGTTGGAATTAGACATTGAAGAAGAGCTAAATAATCTGAATCATACGCTTATCTCTAAAAGAGAAGAGCATAAAAGACAAATGATGTTTGACCATTTGGAATTGTTTAATCGACTTACAAAAGGCGGGCAAATATTATTTTTAACAGATGGCAAAAATTCAAGGGAAATATGGGAAGAATGCACACGCAAATTAAGAATAGGCGGTGTGAGACGCGGTGGATGGGATAGAATGCACTTGGCTACTGCAATATCAAATGAATGCAACGAATTCATCACAGCGGATGGACCGATAAAATCTGAAGAAAAAAATATTTACTCTATAGGCAAAGCTAGATTAAAGATTACCTTACTATGAAACTAATTCTAATGAGACTAGCTTGCCATAAGCCTCATCAAATAGGGAATCATTTGCAAGGTGCGGCTTTTCTTCGAAAATTGTTTCTTTTATTTTTGACCTATTCAAGTGTTCTGTTTTGTAATAATAAACAATTGTTGCTATTAGCTCGAACCACTTATGGTCATTTTCATGTCCTTTACCTATCTCCAAAACTATTTTTATTCCTTTTTCAGAACACCCATTTGTTCCACTAATGTTCTCGGCAGCTTTGACCTTATATCCATCATTTGTAAGAGAACTACAATACGGTCCTCGAATATACTTTCTAAAGGTATAACCCAAATCCATCCCCGCAGCCTGCAGTAAAAACACTTTTTTCTGTAGAATAAGTCTATGACTAAACAAATCCATGTTAAATGGACCTATCACATTCCAAACACTGCATAACTTAGAAAAGCTCTCTTCTGACATGAATTATTTAAAACAATAAACTTTAAAAAAGTATCTATTTGGGTGGCTTTGCGCATAAAATACAAATCAAAAAAACAATGCGCCACCACATGTCAGAATTCACTGAATTCTGACTGCCATCAAAAAATTACTTTTTTGAGGTTTTCGGGGCCCTAAAATTCCTGACGAAGGAATTTTTTGGTTAGGACTTCAAATTCGTTAGAATTTGACAGCGCTCAGGAACCGAGTTCCTGACGTGCTCAGAAAAATCTGAAGTTGCAAAGCAACTTCTACAACCCCAAAAAATTTCTATCTGAAATTTTAGGGTGTTCAGAAATACTTCAAAATCGAAAGATTTTGACAGTCATCAAAATTCAGAGAATTTTGAGATCAATGAGAATTTCTGACATAAAGGTTGTAGTTTATTTTTCTGACATTATCAAATCTATTTTTGGAGATTTTTTAATAATTGTCTTAATTATTTTGGTGGCTATTGCTTACTATCAAAAAAAACAATTTTTTATTAAATTTAGGTGACTTTTACTTAACAGCTTACTAAAGTATTAAGTCAGGTTCAGAACTTAGTATACTTGATTTCTAAGAATTACTCACTTATTTTAAGATTAATTTAACGATTACTAAAACATTCTTCTTCTCCTGTTAATCTGGCTTGTTCTCTCTGTTACAGCATCATCTGCTGGGCGATAAACTCTCTCATCAGGAAGATTTCTATCCAATGAACCCTGCGCTTGCACAGGAGCCTGGTCCTGCCAGGTAGGCTGCAATCTTCTTAACTCTTGAGCATCCACATTTCTTATATCATTTAACACTCCAGAAGCTCTCACAGTAGGCCTCACAACAGGCTCTTCATCTCTTCTAGCCTCGTAATTAGCATTATCATATCTTGCAGAATAATTTGCAGAATATTGATTCTGATTTCCAGAACTATCAGTAGTATCAGTTCTTGTTGCAACAGGAGCAGTTTCTGCAGTTCTCTCTAAATTCTGGCTTGTTCCAGAAGCTTGCAAAACAGGAGCAGTTCTTCTAGTTACAGGCGTGAAATTATCTCCAGAAATATTTTCACTCTCAGCCTCATCTCTCTCAAACTCTTCTGGACTAATACTAGAACTCTTCTCTTTTTTTATCTCTTTAAACTGAGTATTAACAAACTCCTTCAAAATCCTCTCTTTTTTCTTTCTAGCCATGAAAATTCAAAGAAAACAGGATATATAAGAATTTCTACTAATCAATATTCCACTCAACAGGGTAAGAAGCCATGCCATGTGCTTTTTTATAAATATCATAAACAGCAAAACACAGCCCATTAGCTGAACTTAATGCTAATTTTCTAGCCATAGACTCCATATAGCTATCAGGTTTTACTTCTGTTATATCCTCGTCCTTTTTCTTGTCTTTTTTCTTTTCTTCACTCCTCCCCCCTAAACCAAGCAAAGCCATGAAAGGATTAATATCATTATCATCACTCTTCTTCTTTTCTTCTATGGCTCTTTCATCCAGCTCTTTAGTAAAATAATCTATATCTTCTTTTAGCTTTTCTAAAGAATCAGAAGTCATGCCCTCAACTAATTGCATAGCATCATTTAAGTCAGACTTAGCAAGTTTCTGGTCCAGCATCTTAAGCTCTTCATCATTCAATGCAAAGGACCTGAAAACAACCTCAACTCTCCCTCCAAAAGCATAATGCTGTCCAACTTTCTGAGGAATTCCTCTAAAATTAAAATCAACCAAGACACAAGAATTATACCCTCTTTTTAATTTTGTGTTCTTAAAACTTTGAGGAAGTTTCTTATCAATAATAGACTGAAAGAAGTCAAACTTATTCTTTCCCAAAATAGAAAGCTGCAAAACCATTGTATCAAAAACATTGACAAGAGCAGGATTTTTCATATCTTTTTGTTGAAGCTGAACAGAAGCTTTCAGATAAGGCTTTGCCCATCTTGTGTACATCTGAAGAGAAGCAACCTGATTTTTCAAGTATGCTCTCTCAATATCATATCTCTTCTTAATCTCTTTCTCAGAAATCTCTCTCCACTTCAGGAACTCTGCAACTCTCGGCTCTAAAAGTCGTTTAACTCTATCATTCAAATCCATCTTCTTAACATCTTCAACAGAATTAGCAATCATAAAAGCGTCTCTTATAGTAACAAACTGCAAATCTTGAGCAAGCATGTTTATGCTTCCTCTTCCCCGTTTTATGTCAACATTATCCATCCATATCTGCTTTAATCCAAGTAAACCCGCCTCAGCAACAGCCTTATCCTTAGAATCAGCAGAATTATATTGGGAAAGCCTCATCTCAAACTCTCTCAAATCATAGATTATCTGCACAAGACTCTTAACCATCACTCCAATAGTCTGCATTATCTTCATAGCTTCTTCCTGCATTCTAGTCGCTCTCTGTCCCATCTCAGCAAAGTGCCCCGAGCCAGGACTAGATGCGAAATTATCAACAAGCTTGTCAACAGACTTAAATACATTATTCATAAAATCAAGTATCCAAAAATAAACCGGTTCTAAAGTTTCAGAAGTTGAATCATAAACTAACTTATGCTCCTCTCCAGGCTTAGCCTTTGCGTCTTCAACAGCTTCCCAAAAATCATCTTTCAAAGTTTTCTTGAATTTAGAGAAATCACTCCTAGTCTCGTAAGACAGATGAGCAGAAGGGCTGATTGAAGCAATTAACTTGCCAACATCATCAGTATTTATAGCTGCCATTTTTCAATTTGCAATTTTTCATTTAATGATTTTGAATTGGGGAAGGGCATTGCCATTTTCCTCTTTTTTAAATCAAGAAAACCTTGAGTGTGCTGCACCTTAAAACATCAGAAATCTCGGATTTCTGAGTGTGCTCAGAATCTCACGATTCTGACAGGTGCGGTTTGTTTTGGGTTTTCTGGACCTCAAACTCGTTAGAGTTTGATGGCAGTCAGAGTTCAGTGAACTCTGATGT
>JAHIEM010000039.1 GCA_018901625.1 Nanobdellota archaeon | reverse complement strand
TTCCATATTACATCATATGTAGCCACAGGGCATATATCCTAGGCAAAACCGAAAATGGATTCTTATGGTAATTCAAGAATGTAAACCCCGCCTGGATATCCTTATCCTCAATATATTATACTCCTCCTTTAAACTATTCATCTATAAAGTGAAAGATGTTTGTGAGATAATCATTAGTAAAACAATTTGGGTTAGTGAAACTTCCCAAATTTATGTGTAAAAAAGGTAGGAAATATATCCGTGGGATGCACAAAATTATCTGATAGACAAGAAATAATATATTCTTGAGTGCATATTTATTTAAGTACTCATAAAAATTCCAGAATCAATGGGAAAAAATCCTCAAGACGCAGGTTTTCAAGAAATGGCTCGTGCAGCAAGTTCTGAAGTTCAGGATTGGTATGTTGCAATTATTCGCGGTGTAGCAGGATATTCCCCATTACTGGCAGCAGGAAGCAAGTCTTACAAAGGTTTTAGAGAGTCAGCTCTAGGAAGAGGTTTAGAAGTTGTTGCTGAAGTTTTCAATGTTTCTGGAGAAGTTGCAGATAGAATCTCTGGTTTTGATGAATCAGGAAAGCAGACAGGCAAAGTTCCTCTAAGGGAATTAGCAGACTCGCTAAACCGCGATTCATCAATTAATGCTCAAGAACATCTGAAAAAAATCTGTGTCTAATTCTTAAAAATCCTTAAAAACCCTCTTTTCCTAAATCTTCCATGCCTTTTATAAAAAAGATGGTGATGAGGGGATTTAAGTCATTTGCCTCAGAAACAGAAGTTAATTTTGAGAATGCTATGAATGTCGTAGTGGGTCCGAACGGGAGCGGGAAGTCCTGCCACTATGACACAAATGTCTTGCTGGCTGATGGAAACGAGATTAAAATAGGAGAGCTTGTTGAGGAGCAAATAAAAAAATCCTCTGAGGCAAAAAAGCTAGATGATGGAGTTTATGTTAATGGGGATAATTCAATTGAAATAATCTCTCTGAATAAAGAAACAGGAAAAGCAGAAAAAAAGAAAGTCTCTAAGTTCATAAAACGAGAAGGAGATTTGATATACAAAATAACAACAAGAACAGGAAAAGAAATCAAGGCAACAGGATGCCATCCTGTAATGACCTTTAAAGACGGGGAAATAAGAAGTGTTTTGATAAGAGATCTAAATAAGAACAGCGTCGTAGCTTCTCCAAGGAGTATTGACATTAAAGGCAAGCCTTTTGATAATGGGCTATCAAGGTTTCTGGGTTATATTATCGGAGATGGATATATTTCAAATCAAAGAATAGAATTTGTTAATAATGACTCTGAAGTTATTGAAGATTACAAGAATATACTCAAAAGATTTAATCTTAATTACTCTGAAAGAAAAGATAAAGGAATAAGCAGGATTTACATTAATGACACTTTATTTTATTATAAAATAAAAGACCTTTTTATAAAAGGTCATGAAGGCTCAATAACTTCAGAGGTTAAGAAGATTCCAGATGTTTTATTGACCACAGGCAAAGAGTCTATTTCTAATCTTCTGGCAGGATTGTACGACACTGATGGAAGCATAAGGAAAGATATTGCAGTAATTGAATACTGCACAAAGAATAGATTACTGGCTGAGCAAATTCAGGGGTTATTATTGAGGTTTGGAATAATTTCTAAGATCAAGAAAAGGATGTGCTGTGCGGTGAATACTGAGAATAAAACAAAAAGAGCATATTACTATGTTTATATTCGCGGCGTAGAAAATATGATAAAGTTTCATGAGGCTGTTTCTTTGAGAGTAGAGCATAAAAGACAAATAATAGAGTCTTGGAAACTTAAAAGTTTAAAGCCAAATTCAAATACAGATTTATTGCCTCAGGAGATTAATTCCTATGTTAAAGAATTACTATCGGTTCTAGGTGTAAAATACAAGCCGTTAAGGAAGAAGTATCCTTCTTTAGCAGCGTATACAGAGAATAGATGTCTGCCAACAAGAGCAGGAGTTACAAGGATTATTCCAATTTTTACAGATAAGTTGTTAGTTTTTGAAGAGCAGTTTCAGAATATTCAATTAAACCCAAGCTGTTTAGTAGATTGCATGCATCAACTCAATATTTCTGGACAGCAGGCCTCGGTTCAGGTAGGATTAAGTCCAGTTGTAATTATGAGAGACTGGGCCACAGAAAGATTCCATCCTAGACAAGAAAATCTTGAAAAGTTTTATTGTCTTATAAAAAGTGCTCTCGAACAAAGAATAATAAGGGCAAGAGAAATTATCCAGCTCTTAACAGCCATTTCAACTTCAGATATCTACTGGGATCAGGTAATTTCTATAGAAAAGCTAGAAAGACCCGAGTATGTATACGATTTAACAATAGAGGATAACCACAACTTTATAGCAAACAATATTTTCGTCCACAACAGCAATGTAACAGATTCAATATGTTTTGTTCTCGGAAGACTATCTGCAAAATCAATGCGTGCTGCAAAATCAGCAAACCTCATCTTTGCAGGGACAAGTTTGCACAAGGCAGCCCCAGAAGCGAATGTAAAACTAGTTTTTGACAATTCTGACAAGGGATTTCCAATAGAAAAAAACGAGATAATAATTGAGAGAATTCTGAGGCACAATGGCCAGTCAATCTACAAGATTAACAGCGAGGTAAAAACAAGAAACGAGGTTTTAGAGCTTCTCTCTGTTGCAGGAATAGACCCAAATGGATATAATATTATCCTCCAGGGAGAGATTCAAAGTTTCGTAAAAATGCGTCCAGAAGAGAGAAGGCAGGTTATAGAAGAGGTTGCAGGAATCTCTGTATACGAGGCAAGAAAAGAAAAATCTCTGCACGAACTGGAAAAAACAGATGAAAAACTGCGCGAGGTTGGCGCAATTCTGAGAGAGAGAACAGCATATCTAAGAAACCTTGAGCAGGAGAGACAGCAGGCCCTTAAATTCAAGCATCTGGAAGAAACAGTAAAAAAATGCAAGGCAGCAATACTATCAAAGCAGATTGATGAGAAAAAGCGCGAAATAAAGAGGATAGAAGAGGAAATAGAGAAGAAAAACAAGTCAAGAGAAAAACACAGAGCAGCTATTCAGGAACTTCAGAACCAGATTACAGCAATAGAGCAAAAAATAAATGAGATTAACCTGCATATACAAAAATCAACAGGCATAGAGCAAGAAACTCTCTATTCTGAGCTTACAGAGCTCAAGGAAAATCTTGCAGGCCTGTCAGTTCATCAGGAAAATGCAGTAAGAAAGCTGGAAGAAGTAAAGGCTAGAAAATTAAGAGCAGAGCAAAACATAAATGATTTAGAGCTCCAGATATCAGAACTTCAGAAAAAATCCCCTCTTCAGGCAAACAAGCAGCGTGAACTGGAACACAAAAAGCAAATCTTTGAAGAACTGGAAAGAGACAAGAGAAAATTCTACAGCCTTAAGCAGGAGCTTGCAAGTCTTAAGCAGAGAACAGAAGACAAACGAATCCAAATTCAGAGAAACAAGAATGAATCAGATTTTATTCTCCAGGAGATAACAAGACTTGGCCAGGACTTAACTCACAAGTCAGTTCAGCAAGCCCAGGAAATTCTGAAAAAGAAAAAGCAGGAGGTAACAGAGAGCTCTCAAAAACTAAAAGAACTAGAAGAAAAACAACTGGCTCTCGAGAAGAATATATCAATTTTTGAATCTCAGATAGATGAGCACAATGACATAAAGATACAGGTATCAAAACTTGATATCTGCCCTCTATGCAAGAGCAAGATAACTCGCGAGCATCTTGAACACGTCTACTCTGATTCTGACTCAAAAATATCCCAGCTTTCAGATTCACTCCAAAAGAACAGGCAGGAATTATCTAAATCCTCAGGTGAAATTTCTGCACTAAAACAGGTAGTAGAATCAGCAAAGCAGATTATTTCACAAATAGAAGTCGAATTTGTAAAACTGAACAACATTGAATCAAGAACAAATAATCTCAAGAGGTTAGAGCTTGAAAGAAAGAATCTCGAATCTGAATTATCAGAGATTGCTAAAACCCGGGAAAAGCATGAAGAGATGCAGAACAAATTTAAATATTCAGAAGAAAAATACGAGCAAACCCTTCTGGAGATAGAGCAAATCTCTGCGCGAACAGAGGAAAACATTGATGTTGAGCTGGAATTGAAAACACGCGATTTAAACCAGACTAAGCTAAACATAAAACAGGCAGTTCGTGATGAAGAAGACCTTGCTCAGGAAATAAAAGAAAAAGAGCGCGAGATAGATGAAAATTCTTCATTGCTGGAAGAGAAAGAAGTCCAGGAAAAAAAGCTCAAGGAGAGATTCAATGAGATGTTTGACCAAAGAACAAAGTTCCAGAAAAATCTTCAGGAGATTAATAACAATCTTATAACAAAACAGCACGAAATCCAGTTGCAGGAATCTGAGCTGAATGATGTAAAGATTCACAGAGCGAGGATTGATGCAGAAAAGCAAACAATTGACACAGACTTCCTAGCCTATTCAGGAGTAGAGCTTATTTCAGGAAGCATAGAGTTTCTGAAAGAGAAACTTCAGAAATCAGAAGACTCAATCAGGATAATTGGCTCTGTAAATATGAAAGCTCTGGAGGTTTATGATGAGATTAAAAAAGAGTATGATTCAATAGCTGAAAAAGCTGCTCAATTGGAAAACGAAAAACTAGAGATAATGAAGATTATTAAGGAAATTGACTTAAAAAAGAAAAAAACATTTATGAAAACTCTTATCTCAATAAACGAGCTCTTCACAAGAAACTTTATGCAGCTCTACACAAAAGGGCAGGCATTTTTAGATTTAGAAAACAAAGAAGACCCTTTTGCTGCTGGCTTGGACATAATAATAAAAGTTGGCAAGGGCAAGTATTTTGATGTTACCTCTTTGTCAGGAGGAGAGCAGACATTAGTTGCTTTGTCTTTAATATTCGCGATTCAGGAGCACAAGCCCTATTGTTTCTATATCTTTGATGAGATTGATGCTGCCCTTGATAAGAGAAACTCAGAAAAACTAGCTGCTCTGATTAAGAAGCATATAAAATCAGGCCAGTACATAATAGTAACTCACAATGATGCTTTGATGATAGAATCAAGCATCTTATACGGGGTTACAATGCAGGACGGGATTTCTAGGATAATCAGCTTGCAGATTTAATTTTCTCCTATTTTTTCTTTTTTCTCACTAATTTTAGGATTAAAATCTATATATAAAACCTTTAAATTGAGAAGCACAAGCACTGCTAAGTGCTATGTCATACATCTCCTTTCCTTCAGAACAACTAATTTGACTAACCACTATAATCTTCTTGTCAAGCCCAGCATGTCTTCTTTTATTTTGATTTTCCCCAATATCCTGGTCAAAATCATGTGCCATTCTTCCCTGACCCCCCTTAAGAACACCATATAACACCCTTTCAAAATATCTTGCTCTCACAAGAAGCACATCAGCAGGACAAGCTTGGAGTTCTGCTTTATGTTCTCTGAAATAATCAGAAAGATTCCTCATATTTCTTTGTAATTCAATCTCCCTAACTGCTTGAGAAGGGATTTTGAGTTGATGTTGTATAAAATCTGTGACCTGTAGATAAATTTCATCTTCAGCAGTGCAATATCCTGTAATAAATGCAGGCATTTCTGCTCTTTCAACTATCCGCCTCAATACAGTTACATGTTCTTCTAATGTATCGCCATTCCTTTTATCAACTAAACTTCCTATATTTGTGTCTTCCATATTAAATCTCGCAGTACCCATCTTTCTTCCTTGCCCATCTAATTTATAATAAAAAGCAGGTTAGTAAAGAATTACAAGCCCATTTTTGCATAATATCTTATTTCTTCACTTGTCATTTTAAGCTAACCTAATTTTTACTTCAGGATTAAACTGAATTCTATATTCTCCATGATAAAATCCTCCTGCAACAAGCGCTCTCTCAGCTAATTCACTCATTCTCTTTCTTACTTCTGAATCATAATCAGCAACAAGCTCAACACTTGCAATCCTATTATTAGCTATTGTGTAAATAGCATCAGGAGTTATTAATTCAACTTGCCCAACAACAGTGTCTAATCTTGAAATAGCAAAATATCTTTTATCTGGCTCTCTATCAGCTGGTGTTTTTGGTTTTCTTTTGTTTGTTTCAACTTGTTTTTTCATTTTCTTCTCTTATTTCTCGCTTATTTAAATCTTAATAAAAAAGAGAAAGATACTAAATTAAAAAAAATAAAAAAATAAAAAATCTAAATTTAGTAGTAGCTTTCCCCGAATTCTTCTGTCTTAACTGGCTTTCTTGTTAATAGCACTATAAGCACTATCAATAGCACAACAAAAATTATTGCAAGGATAACAGTTAAAACCATCACATTGTTTGAGAATGACTTCTTGCCTACATTGGCAGAGAAATTAACTCTCTTCACAAGCTGGTCTTGGCTGTTAACATTAACTGCAAAGTTGAATGTGCCCATTACATCGCCTGCTGTAGCACTAACCTTAACGGTTCTGCTGGAATCAGCTGGCACTGTAACTATTGGCTCATCAACACTTACAATCATGTTCTGCGCACTTTCAGGAACAATCTCATAAACTGCTATCTTATCGCCAGAGTTGATTATAACTAAGTCGTAAGTTACAGTTTCTCCTGACTGCACATCTTTGCTTGTCAGAGCAGTCAAAACATCTGATCTTTGTTCTGTACCTGCTATAACAATACTCTTTGTTGTTTTTGTAGTTGTGTCTGCAGTAGTTGCTTCAACCTCTAGGTTGTAAACTCCTGCTTTTGCATCAGAAGGAATAGCTAAGAACAATGTTCTCTCAGCAGCGTCTTCCTTATCAGAGTCTTCGTATAAGAAAACATTGCCATTAAAGTCAATGCTTATCTCATGTCCGTCCATTGGTGTTAAATCACCAAAGTAGACTCTCTTCTCTATGTTCAGTGCAGGGATTCTAGCAACAACAAAGGTGTCATCAACTCTGTGAGATCCTCTGTTCTTCAAAACTACATTTACTGCAAGGTTTGAACCAGCAGTAACTTGTCTAGCTGTCTCAACAGAAAGAACTTCAAGATTGTAGGACTCTCTCTGAATTCTCAAAGTGAATTCCTGTTCAAACTCTTTGTTCTTTGCTTCTATTCTGACAGTCAAAGTGTAGTCTTCTGCAGGGTCAACATCTGTAGGAACTTTCAAAGACAAAAGCTTTGAATATGTTGCTCCATCCGAAATGTCAAATCTGCTTGTACTAGCTGTTATGTCCTCTCTGTATCCAGAGATTTCTGCCTTGACTCTTACGTCTTGGACATCTTCACATGCTGCAAAAACAACCTTTATAGGGATTGTCTCGCCAGCATCTGCTTCAACAATATCTCCAAAGAAGTTTGAAAATTCAACTCCCTTGATAGATACTCTCAAATTGCTAACAGCTAAATCACTTGCGCTTACTAGCACTGATGCTACTAAAACTGCAAAAATTGTTAACAAGGAAACCAAAATTACTTTCGATTTCATCTTAAGTTTTTTAAAATTTAGTTAAAATTAACACCTTTTCAGGGTTTATAAAGATTGTTGTTCTGTTGTGATTAAATAGTTACTACAAAATAACAAAATTTATAAAGTATACTTCTTTATACCATTCAATGGACAGCAAAGAAATCAAGAAAAATCGCAAGATAACGACGATAAAGATAAGCTCAGAAACAAAGGAGAGGCTTGACCATCTGAAGGAATTTGAAAGAGAGAGTTATGATGAGATAATCAGAAAAATGCTGTTCATTCTAAACACTATTAGGAGCAATCCAGAATCAGCCCAGGGTATACTCAAGGGCATAGACTTGAAACTAAAAAGGAACCAGCAGGTATACTCCAATATACCTCTTGAAAAATCAGGAAAATCTCAGGAAAAAACACAGGAGAAAAACAGTTCAGAAGAGAGAGAAAGAAGAACTCAGAACCAAAACAGAAGAAGCAAGTTCTTGATTAATAGAAAACCAATTAGAAAATAACCAGCCATGGAAGTTGATTTGTTTACTCACAATGCAGAACTTGAAGGGATTATGCTTGAAGGTTTCTCTGGGAAAATAATTGAAGAACAGTATAGAGTTGACAAAGCAGAAATTCCGCATTTGTACTGCTTCTATAATTTAAACTTGCAAACCCTGCAGGAGTTCCTAAGAAATAGAAACTTTGAATATGAAATAAGAGACAGCAAAACAGGCAAGATTGTTTCAGTAGTTCTTGCTCAGCCTGCCCATAATCTCAATTAAATCTTCTTCCAAATCTCAATCATCTTCAAGCTGTCTTGAATAGGCTCTGGAGACTCATTAATAATTGTAATGTCCTTATTCTTAGGCAGGCTAGAAAGCAGATTTCTTATCTCAACTTCAGGAGTTAGTTTATGGCTCTTTTCCCCCTTCTCCCCATAAATAATTCCAGAAAAATGGCAGTGTATTTCAGTAAAACTCTTAAACTTTTCATAGATTTCTTCATATCTTATTTTTCCCTGTTCTCTGGCAAGTAAGTGAGCGAAATCAAGACAGAAAGAACATCCAGTTTCTTTAACAAGCCTAAGAATCTCTTCTGCAGACCCAAACACATTAATCTTGCCCATTGTCTCTGCAGCTATCTTAATTTTCCACTTGTTTTTCTTTATTTCTTCAAGCATCTCTAGAACTGCCTTC